>CALZJC010000033.1:0-15041 GCA_945787525.1 Thermoanaerobaculia bacterium
GGAGGCGTTCCTCGCCGGCCGGCCGGTCTGTCTGGTCCTCGGCGACAACATCTTCTATGGACGTGGTCTGGCCGAGAACCTGCAGCGCGCCTCGGCGCGGCTCGACAGCGCCACGGTCTTTGGCTACTACGTGCGCGATCCAGAGCGCTACGGGGTGGTCAGCTTCGATGCCGAGGGCCGGGCCCGCGACATCCAGGAGAAACCGCGGCAGCCGCAATCGCACTACGCGGTCACCGGCCTCTACTTTTTTGGCGACGACGCCCCGGACGTGGCGCGCTCGATCCAGCCGTCGCCGCGGGGCGAGCTCGAGATCACCGACGTCAACCGGAGCTACCTGGCGCGGGGCGAGCTGCGGGTGGAGAAGCTGGGTCGCGGCACCGCCTGGCTGGACACCGGCACCCACAACTCCCTGCTCGATGCCGCCAACTTCGTGCGCATCATCGAGGAGCGCCAGGGTCTGAAGATCTGCTGCCCCGAGGAGATCGCCTACCGCCTGGGCTACATCGACGGCGCTCAGCTGGGAAAGCTGGCCGAACCGCTCCTGTCGAGCGGCTATGGCCGCTATCTGCGCGAGATCCTGCGCGGCGACGAGCCGCTGGTGATGTAGCGGTGGCCCACCTCCTCGTCACCGGCGGTGCCGGCTTCATCGGTGCCAACTTCGTTCACTTCTGGCAGGCGCGGCACCCGGGCGACAGGGTGGTGGTGCTCGACGCCCTGACCTACGCCGGCAACCGGGCCAGCCTGGCGGCCGCCGAGCGGCTGCCCGGCTTCCGCTTCGTGCAGGGCGACATCGGTGAGCGGCAGCGGGTCGAGAACCTGCTGCGGGAGGAGGCGATCGACACGATCGTCAACTTCGCCGCCGAGTCCCATGTCGATCGATCGATCCACGGACCCGAGGTCTTTGTCGAGGTCAACGTGGCCGGCACCCAGGTCCTGCTCGAGGCGGCGCGGAGCGTCTGGCTCGCGGCCGATCGGCCGCGCGGCGAGCACCGCTTTCACCACGTCTCGACCGACGAGGTCTACGGCAGCCTGGCTCCGGACGATCCGCCGGTCTCCGAGCGCTCCGCCTACGCCCCCAATTCGCCCTACGCCGCCTCCAAGGCCGCGGCCGATCATCTGGTCCGGGCCTACAACCGCACCTATGGCCTGCGCACGCTGGTCAGCAACTGTTCCAACAACTACGGTCCGTACCAGTTCCCGGAGAAGCTGATCCCGCTGTGCCTGGTCAGGCTTCTGGCGGGGGAGCCGCTACCGATCTACGGCGATGGGCTCAACATCCGCGATTGGATGCACGTCGAGGACCACTGCCGCGGCATCGAGCTCGTGCTCGAGCACGGCCGCCCGGGCGAGACCTACAACCTGGGCGGCGATTGCGAGCGCAACAACCTGGAGACGGTGCGGCTGCTGTGCCGGCTGGTCGATCAGGCCTTCGAGGACGATCCAGCTCTGGGCATCCGGTTTCCGGCGGCGCCGCCGGTCCATGGCCAGCAGTGCCGGGATCGCATCGAGCTCGTCGACGATCGGCCGGGCCATGATCGCCGCTACGCCGTCGATTCGACCAAGGCGCGACGCGAGTTGGGCTTCGAGCCGCGGCTCGAGCTCGAGCGCGGCCTGGCGGCGACCGTCCGCTGGTACCTGGACAACGAGCCGTGGTGGCGCGCCGTCATGGACGGCTCCTACCGCACCTGGATCGATCGCCAGTACAGCGGCTAGCTACCGGCTAGCGGCCCGGTGCTAGTAGGCGTTGAAGCGCAGCCCGTAGCGCAGGGTCAGCCAGAGGATCTTGAGGTCCAGCATGAACGACCAGTTCTCGATGTAGTAGAGGTCGTACTGGAGCCGCTTCTGGATCGACGTATTGCCGCGCCAACCGTGCACCTGCGCCCAGCCGGTGATGCCGGCCTTGACCCTGTGGCGCAGCATGTACTGCGGGATCTTGGTCTTGAACTCGTGCACGAAGGCTGGCCGCTCCGGCCGCGGGCCGATCATCGACATGTCGCCCCTGAGCACGTTCCACAGCTGCGGCAGCTCGTCGAGCGACCAGTGACGCAGGAAGGCGCCGATGCGGGTACGGCGGGGATCGTCGCGCACCGCCCATACCGGACCGGTCGAGGACTCGGCGTTCACCCGCATGGAACGGAACTTGAGCATGTCGAACGGCCGGCCGTCGAGGCCCATGCGCTCCTGGCGGTAGAAGATCGGCCCCCGGTCCTCCAGCCAGATGGCCAACGCCACCAACGGGAAGAACGGCAGCAGCACCGCCAGGCCGCCGGCCGCCAGGGCGACGTCGACGGTGCGCTTGACCAGGCTGCTCCAGCCCTGCAGTGGCACCTGCGACAGGTTGATGACCGGCGTGCCGTCGAGATCTTCGATGGTCGCCTTGAGAGTCGCGTACTGGAAGATGTCCGGCACCATGCGCAGCTCGACGCACTCCTGCGAGGCGACGTCGGCCACCTGCGCCATGCGGCGGTGGGCATCGAGTGGCAGGGCGAGGATCACCTGGTCGATCCGGTGCTCGGCGATGACCGTCTCAACTTCGTCCAGGTTTCCCACCACGGGGATGTCGAAATAGGCGTGGTGCCTTTTTGCCGGGTCGTCGTCGAGAAAGCCGACGACCTCGAAGCCGAACTCGCGGTGGTTGAGTAGCTTGCGGGTGATGTCGCGCCCCAGGGCGCCGGCGCCGACCACCAGGATGCGCACCAGGTTCTGACCCCTGAGGCGTGAGGCGCGCAGCCGCTTGCGGATCGTGGCGCGCGCCGCGATCACCAGCAGGAGATCGAGGGCGGCGAACAGGCCGAGGAAGCCACGGCTGATGGGCAGGACTCGTGGCAGTTCGTCGCCGGGCGCGATGTAGGTCGGCTGCACCAGGATGATGGCCGAGGCCAGCAACACCGTAGACAGGACGATCGCCACCACCATGGTGAGCGCCTCGTCCATGCGGTTGCGGCCGCGGCGGACCTGGTAGAGGCCGTGGAAGTAGATGACCAGCGGCCACAGGAAGACGATGATCGGCAGCAGGATCAGGTAGCCGCCGAGTTCGGGCAGGTGATCGGTGAAGAACAGCCCACTGCCGAACCGCAGCCACCAGGCAGCGAAGAATGCGCCGACGGTCGCGATCAGGTCGCTCGTCAGGTAGAGCGCCGAAGTGGCGCGATGGCGTTGTCGGATCACCTAGGGATTGCCTCGGAACGGACGCCCGGCGTCGAACTCGAGCAGCAGAACGGGGAGTGGGCCCCGGTCCCTTCCCTCAGATTCAACGATTTGAACGCAACCCGTCATCGTTTGTCAACCGGCGGCGGCAGCGTGCTCTCGCGCCAGAAAGTCGCGCAGCGCCTGGCGCCAGTCGGGCATCGGCGCCAGGTCCATCTCGGCGAGGCGGGTGTTGGCCAGGACCGAGTAGTGTGGACGCCGCACCGGCGACGGGAAATCGGCCACTCTGGCCTCGCGCAGCGGCGTCTCGAGGCGCAGCGTCGAGAAGATCTCCGCGGCGAACTCGTGCCAGGAGCAGGAGCCCTCGCAGGTCAGGTGCATGAGGCCGGTGGCGCCGGTGCCCAGCAGCTCCACCGTCTTCTCGGCGATGGCGCGAGTCGGGGTCGGGGTCAGGACCTCGTCGGTGACCACCCGCACCTCGGGCAGTCGATCTGCCAGCTCGATCATCTTGGTGATGAAGTTGGCGCCCTTGTGTCGGCAGGGCACCCGGCCGTAGATCCCCGAGATCCGCAGGATCAGCGAGTCCGGGGCGTAGACCTCGCTCAGCCGCTCGCCGGCCAGCTTGCTGGTGCCATAGACGTTGAGTGGCCGCGGCCGGTCGGTCTCGTCATACGGCTCGCCCTTGCCGCCATCGAAGACGTAGTCGGTGCTGAAGTAGACGTTGCGCACGCCCAGCTCGGCCGCGGCGCGCGCCAGGTTCAGGGCGCCCACCGCGTTGACCGCGAAGGTGCGCCGCGGGTCCGCCTCGCACTCCGGCATACTGTGGAAGGCGGCGGTGTTGAGCACCGCGTCCGGCGCGTGCAGCTCGAGCGAGGCGCGCACCGAATCGAGCTCGGCGACCTCTATGTCGTTGTGACCGAGGGGCGCCGTCTCGATGCCGGCGGCCGTCAGCGCTTCCATCAGGTCGGTACCCAGCTGGCCGTTGGCGCCGACAACGGCGACCTTCATACGGTGACCTTCTCCAGCCGGGCGCCGGCAGCGCGCTGCAGCGTCTTGAAGACCTCGATGTTGTAGTAGAGCGGGTTGTCGAAGTCGCTGAACTGCTCGCGATGGTCCAGCAGACTACGCACGATCGACTCGACGTCGTGCTTGGGCTTGAAGCTGAGCACCCGCATCGCCTTGTCGATGGACACCTTGTAATTGCGCAGATCCTGGACGTTCTTGATCTCGAGATCGACCTTCTGGCCCAGCTCTTCGTCCAGCACCTCTTTCACGTAGTCACCGAGCTCACCGATGGTGTAGTTGCCCGAGGCGACGTTGAAGATGCCGGAGATGTCGAAGTTGGCCTCCACCGACCGCACATAGGCCGCCGTGGCGTCCTCGATCGACAGGATCGGGCGCCAGATGGCCGGGTTGTTGACCACGATCCGGCCGGTGGTTAGCGCCGTCTTGGTCATCGTGTTGACCACCAGGTCGAGGCGCATGCGCGGGCTGTAGCCGCAGATCGTCCCCTGGCGCAGGGCGATGACCGAGAAGCCCTTGTCCTGGATCTGCAAGCAGCCGCGCTCGCCCTGCAGCTTGGAGATGCCGTAGGCGTAGTTCGAGACCGCCGGCGAGGTCTCGTCGTAGAGCTCGTTGACGGTGTAGCCGTAGACCGAGCAGGTGCTGCCGTAGACGTAGCGTTTTACCCCGGCCCGCTTGGCCAGGTAGGCGAGAAAGGCCGGCGCCGCGGCGTTGGAGGCGAAGTTGATGCCCGGCGCGAAGTCGGCCATCGGGTCGTTCGAAAGACCGGCCAGAAAGATCACCTGGTCGTAGCCCTCGACGTCGGACGGCTCGAGGTCCATGATGTCCTTCTGCAGGATCTCGACCTGGGGCGGCAGGTTGTTGCCGAACCAGAGCAGATCGATCGCGTCGACCTCGTAGCCGCGCTCGAGCAGCTTCGGAATCAGCGCCGAGCCCACGTAGCCGGCACCGCCGGCGACCAGAATCTTCATCGTCAGTCTCCTTGCTCGTACCTGAAATGGCGCGACTCCTCGCGCTCGAGCCACTCGGCCAGGCTCTGGGCTTCGCTGTCCTTGGCCGACAGCTGGGGGTCGGCGACCGGCCACTCGATGCCGATCTGGGGATCGTCCCAAGCGATGCCGGATTCGTTCTCACCGTTGTAGACGCCGGTGCACAGGTACTGGATCTCGGCCGTCTCGCTCAGCACGCAGAAACCGCGCGCGAAGCCGGCCGGGGCCCACACCTGGAGCTTGTTCTCGGCGGTGATCTCGCGGCCGGCCCAGCGGCCGAGTGTCGGCGAGCCGTGGCGGATGTCGACCGCCACCAAGAAGGCGGCGCCGGCGCTGACGCGCATCAGCTTGCCCATGGGCGGGTCCCACTGGAAGTGCAGGCCGCGCAGCACGCCGCGCGCCGAGCGCGAGTGGTTGGCCTGCACGAAGCTGGTGGGCAGCCCGTTGGCTTCGAACTCGTCCTGCCGGAAGACTTCCTGGAAGAAGCCGCGATCGTCCTCGAACACCTGGTGCTCGACGACCACCACGTCGGGGATTTCGCTTGGATGCGGGTATACCTGCATGTCATCTGCGCTCGGCCGGGGCCGATCGTGAAGCCTGTCGAGTGGGCGGTTAGCCGGCCGGGCGTCGGTACGGAGTCCGGCCGGTCGTGTAGAGCGGGATTCTACCAGACACACACAGTCTCGCAGCGGCTCTTGAAGTCGCGCATGAAGCGGGTGGCGTGGCCGCCGTCGAGCACCCGGTGGTCGAAGGTGAGGGTGACGTACATCATCGAGCGCACCGCGATCTCGTCACCGAAGACCACCGGCCGGCGCTCGATGCGGTGCAGGTTGAGCAGCGCCACCTCCGGCGTGTTGATCACCCCGGCGGAGAAGAGAATGGCGTCGCCGCCGACGCTCGAGATGGTGAAGGTCGAGCCCTGGACGTCGGCCGGTTCGAGGCCGCCCTCGCGGGCCTTCTCGGCGAGCCGGGTGATGCCTGCGGCGGTCTGGAGAAGGTCCAGGGTGTCCGCCGAGTGCAGCACCGGCACGACGAGCCCGTCGGGCGCGTCGACGGCGATGCCGATGTTGTAGAACTTCCTGACCGCGATGCGCGCCTCGTCCTCCTCCAGGGTAGCGTTGAAGAGCGGGTTGCGCTTCAGCGTGTCGACGGTGGCGCGGGTGAAGTAGGCCAGGTAGGTCAGCTTGACGCCCCTTCCGGCGGCCGCCTCCTTCTGTTCGGCGCGCCGCGCCACCAGATCGGTGACGTCGATCTCCTCCACGACGCTGGCGTGCGGGATGGTCTGTTTGGCGTGCGCCAGACGGGCGCCGATCTGGCGGCGGCGTCCGGTGTAGGGCAGGTACTCGAACCTCGGCTCGCCCTGCGGCGGGGGCGCCGCGGTGGGCGGCGGGGACACGGCTGACGCCGCCGTGGCAGGGGCCGCTCGCAGGGCCTCGGCCGCCTGCCGCACGTCGTCGCCGGTGATGCGGCCGCCGGGCCCGCTGCCGGCCACGGCCTCGAGGTCGACACCCAGCTCGCGGGCCAGCTTGCGGGCCACCGGTGCGGCGCGGACCGGACCTTGCCGCTCGACCGGTGGCGCTGAGAGGGTAGGTGCGGCGGCCGTCCGACTCTCCTCGGCCCCGACGATCGAAGCCGTCAGCGAGCTGTAGATCGCGCCCGTCGAGGTGACGCCCTCCTCCAGGCTCTCGCCCTCCTTGCCGATGAAGAGCAGGGGAGTGCCGATCGACACCGTATCGCCCTCGGCCACCAGGACCTTCAACACCGTTCCCGCGACCGGCGACGGCATCTCCACGTCCACCTTGTCGGTGACGATCTCGGCCAGCACCTGGTCGAGCTCGACGCGGTCTCCCGGCTTCACCAGCCAGCGCGAGATCTCGCCCTCGACGACGCTCTGGGAGAGCTGCGGCATCCTGACTTCGTGCGCCATCCTGCGCTCCGGCTCAGTAGGCCATCGAGGCGTCCACCGCCTCGAGCAGCCGTTCTACCGAGGGCATGTAGGTGCCCTCCAGCGAATAGGGAAACGGAGTGTCGTAGCCGCAGACCCGCATCACCGGCGCCTCGAGCAGGTCGATCGCCTCCTCCGCCAGCACCGCCGAGAGCTCGCCGCCGACACCGCCGGTCTTGGGCGCCTCGTGCACGATGACCACCCGGCCGGTCTTCTCGGCCGAGGCCAGGAGGGTCGGCTTGTCGAACGGCAGGATCGTCCTGAGGTCGATGATCTCGGCGTCGACACCGCGCTCCTCGAGCTGCGGCACGGCGCGCTCGGCCAGCTGCACCATGGCGCCCCAGACGACGAGAGTCAGGTCCTTGCCCTCCTTGACGAGCCTGGCCTCGCCCAGGGGGATCGTGTAGTCGTCCAGCGGCACCTCACCGGTGACCGCCCGGTAGAGGCCTTTGTGCTCGAAGAAGATCACCGGGTCCTCGTCGCGGATGGCGCTCTTGAGCAGACCCTTGGTGTCGTAGGGGTTCGACGGGATGACCATCTTGATTCCGGGGCAGTTGAGAAAGATCGCCTCCGGGCTCTGTGAATGCTCGAGGCCGCCGCGCACGCCGCCGCCGTGCGGGCTGCGGATGACCATCGGACAGTGGTAGGTGCCCACCGAGCGGTAGCTCATGTGGGCGACGTTGTTGTAGATCTGGTCATAGGCCAGGTGGATGAAGTCGGCGAACTGGATCTCCGCCACGGGCCGCAGGCCGTAGAGCGCCATGCCCATGCCGAAAGCGACAATGCCGAGCTCGGAGAGCGGCGTGTCGAACGATCGGTTCTCGCCGAAACGATCCTGGAAGCCCTTGGTGGCGTGGAAGACGCCGCCGGCCCTGCCCACGTCCTCGCCCAGGCAGACGACGTTCTCGTCCCGCTCCATCTCTTCGAGCAGGGCCTGGTGCACGGCCTCGACCATGTTCATCTTCGGCATCGGCGCGATCTCTCGGTGCGGGCTCAGTCGCCCTCCGGGCCCTCGTAGAAGACGTGGCGATGCAGGGTCTCGGGCGCCGGTAGCGGTGCGGCCTCGGCCTCGGCGGTGGCCTCGTCGATCTGCCGGCGCACGGTCGCGGCCAGCTCGGCCTCCTTGGCGGCGTCCCACAGGCCCTGCTTCTCCAGAAACGCGCGGAATCGGACCAGCGAGTCCTTCCTCTCGCCCTCTTCGGCCTCCGCCGCGTCGCGGTAGCGGCTCTCGTCGTCGAAGGATGTGTGGGCGCAGAGACGCACCACCTTGGCCTCGATCAGAGTCGGGCCGCCGCCGGAACGAGCGCGGTCGAGGGCGGTCTTCATGACCTCGTAGGTCGCCAGCGGATCGTTGCCGTCCACCAGCACGCCGGGGAAGCCGTAGGCGGCGGCGCGCTCGGCGATGGTGGGCACACCCATCTGGCGGTCGAGCGGCACCGAGATCGCCCAGAGGTTGTTGATGCAGAAGAAGACCGTCTGGCTGCGGAAGACGGCCGCGAAGTTGAGCCCGATGTGGAACTCGCCCATGGAGGTGGCGCCGTCGCCGAAGTAGGCGACGCCGACCGTCGGGTCGCCCTTCGAGCGCGCCGCGAATCCGACCCCGGCGGCGTGGGGGATGCGGGTTCCGACGGCGGTGGACGGCGGCACGATGTTGAGCTTCCGGCTGCCGAAGTGGTTCGGCATCTGCCGCCCCTGGGTGGGGTCGGTGGCGCGGCCGAAGTAGTGGGACATCTTCTCGAACGGCGTGGCGCCCTTGGCGAAGTGGACACCCAGCTCGCGGTGGGGGGACGGGAAGACCCAGTCGTGGGCCTCCAGGGCGTAGCCGCTGCCCACCTGGGCACCCTCGTGGCCGCGCGAGCCGGCGTAGAAGCTTATCCGGCCCTGGCGCACCAGCTTGAACGCCTGGTCGTCGAAGGCGCGCGACAGGTGCAGCAGGCGATGGATCTCGAGCAGGTCGGCCTCGCCGAGACCCTCGGGGATGCCGCCCTCGAGCGTGCCGTCCTCTGCGATCAGACGGTGCATGCGTGGCTGTGTGGGCATCGGACCGATCGACTCAGACATCGTTGGCGCCGCCGCCGGCGCGGGCCCTCGCGATGCGCTCCTCGGCCAGGCGGTCGGCCGCCTCGGCCGTGCCGATGCCCCGCTCACGCGAGACGCGGATGACCTCCAGGGTCTGCTCGTAGATGTGTCCCACCGCCTCGCGCATGCGCTCGTCGCTGGTGTCGCGGCCCATCACCTCTTCCTGGCAGCGGATCAGACCGCCCGAGTTCACCAGGTAGTCCGGGCCGTAGACGATGCCCCGCTCCATCAGGGCGATTCCGTGGCGCGGCTCGGCCAGGACGTTGTTGGCGCCACCGGCGATGCCCCTGCACTGGAGGCGGGGGATCGTGCCGTCGTTGACCACCGCGCCCACCGAGCAGGGCGCGAAGATGTCGCACGGGACGTCGTAGATGTCGTCCGGATCCACCACCTCGGCGCCCAGGTTGTCGGCGGCGCGTCGCGCGGCCTTCTGGGAGAGGTCCGAGACCACCAGCCTGGCGCCCGCCTCGTGGCAGAGCTCGGCGACGACGTAGCCGACGTGACCGACGCCCTGGACCGCTACCCGACGCCCGGCGAGCGAGTCGCTGCCGGTGGCCGCTTCGAGCACCGCCCGCATGGCGGCCACGACGCCGTAGGCGGTGATGTGCGACGGGTCGCCGGCACCGCTCGCCGATTCGTTGACGCAGGAGACGTGGCGGGTCACGCTCCGGATCACCGCCATGTCGTGGGAGTCGGTGCCGATGTCCTGGCCGGCGATGTAGAGACCGCCGAGTGCCTCGATGAACCTGCCCATCGCCCGCAGCAGGGCTTCGCTCTTCTGGGTGCGCGGGTCGCCGATGATGACCGACTTGCCGCCGCCCAGATCGACGCCGCTGATCGACGCTTTGTAGGTCATGCCGCGCGACAGCCGCAGCGCGTCCTCCAGCGCCTCCTCCTCGCTGGCGAACGGCCACATGCGGATGCCGCCGAGAGCCGGCCCCAGGGTGGTGTCGTGGATGGCGATGATCGCCCTGAGGCCCGCCGCGTTGTCGTTGGCGAACAGGACCTGCTGGTAGGCGTGGGCCGCTAGACGTTCGAAGATGCGCATGATATCTGCCCCGGGCCCGGCAACGAGAGGGTCGCGTGAAGCCGATCGGGGCGCGCGGGGGACGAGCGGATTCTAGCCTGCCTTCTCACCGAGGCCGCGTAGAAAGCCGGGCCGGCCTGTCGGCGCCGCCCCGGTGGGGCCGGTGCCGTGCCGGCAGGAGCCGCGACTGGTCTCGCTCGAACGCGGCAGGGTATCTTCACGTCCGAGGCGCATCCATGAGCGGAGAATCCTTTGCGGCGGGCGATCGTCGAGAGCATTTCGGCACTCGGCTGGGCTTTGTGCTGGCGGCGGCGGGCAGCGCTGTCGGGCTGGGCAACATGTGGCGCTTTCCCTATCAGGCGGCGGAAGGCGGAGGTGCGGCGTTTGTCGTGCTCTACATCTTCCTGACCTTCCTCATCGGCGTACCGGTGATGGCCGGCGAGTTTGCCCTGGGACGCAGAACCGGCGGGTCGCCGATCAACGCCCTGCGGGCCGTCGGCGGCCCCTGGTGGACACCACTGGGGCTGCTCTTCGTGCTGACGCCGCTGTTGATCCTGGCCTACTTCTCCGTCGTCTCCGGCTGGACCCTGCGCTACGCCCTGGACGCCCTGCTGGGCACGTCGGCGGCGCCGGCCGAGCGCTTCGCCGAGGTCTCCACGGGTGCGGCGGCCATCCAGTACCACCTGATCGTCATGGCGATCACGATCGGTATCGTCATGGGCGGCATCCGCAAGGGCATCGAGCGCGCCGGGCTGATCCTCATGCCGACGCTGTTCGCGCTGCTTCTCGGTCTGGCGGTCTGGGCGACGACCGTCGAGGGCTCCGGCCCGGGCTACTCCTTCTACCTGCAACCCTCGCTGTCGGCGCTGCTGGATCCGGTGGTCTTCCAGCAGGCGGCGAGCCAGGCCTGTCTGTCGCTCAGCGTCGGCATGGGCGTGATGATCACCTACGGCTCCTACGCGCCCGAGCGAAGCGATCTCGGCCAGCAGGCGGTCACCGTGTCGCTGTCCGACTTCTCGGTCGCCTTCATCGGCGGGCTGGTGGTCTTTCCCGTCATCTTCGCTCTGGGTCTCTCGGACCAGGTGGGCGCCAGCACCATGGGGGCGCTGTTCATCTCGCTGCCGGGGGCGTTTGCCGAGATGGGCTCCGCGGGGCGGTATGTCGGCGTCGCCTTCTTCCTCGCGCTATTGGTGGCGGGGATCACCTCGCTGATCTCGCTGCTCGAGGTGGTGACGGCCTCGATCATCGACGGGCTCGGCGCCCGGCGCCGCACCGCGACCCTGGCGGCGGGTGGGCTGGCGGCGGCGGTGGGAGTCCTGCCGGCGCTCTCGCAGGGCGCGCTGGGCGTGCTGGATCAGCTGGCCGGCGAGCTGCTGGTGATCATCGGCGCCCTGGGTATCTGCGTGCTGGTGGGCTGGCGGATGCGGCGGCCGGTGGACGAGCTGCGGGCAGGTGCCTCCGCGCGGTTCGCGCGGGCGGCGCCCGGCGCCATCGTGCTCCTGCGCTACGTCGTGCCGCTGGTTCTGCTGGTGATCCTCTGGCTGAGCCTGCGCCGCTTCGTCGAGATGATCACCGGCTAGCCTGCCCGCAGCTTCGCTCCCACTCCCGCAGGTGGTGTCGCCGCGGCCGCAAGGGCGTATTCCCGCCCTGCTTGACCTGCACACGGCCGGAGTGCGGGCGGTGTCGCGGGAGTGGCGGGCCCCGAATCCTCTTGTTCGGGGCTCGTACCCCGTAATGAACTACGATATGGATAGCTGTCGCGGGGCCAGTGGGAAGACGCGGGGCGCCAGCGGCGCGGGCGAGTGCCCAGCTGTCGAGGACTCGCCCGCAAATAGAGGCTCGCAGACAGTACGCTGATATCCATGGCAGTAGCGCAGGTGCAGCACGCAGGCGCGCAGGCTGAAGTCGAGACCTCCGGTCTCAGGATCGTCTCCCATTTCACGGAGGTCGGCAGCGCTGGCGGCGGCGTGCCCCGCTCGACGCTGGAGATCGCCCGGCTCATGGCTTCCGTCGGGCATCGGTACACGGTGATGACTGCCGCCGGCAGCGAATTGCCCGAGCAATGGCCGGCCGGGGAGCAGGGCCTGGCGAGCATCATGGCGCTCGATCCCCTGAACGGCAGGCTCGACCTGCTGTCCCGGTCGTGCCTCGAGCGCGTCCGCACGGTCCTCCAAGAGTCCGACCTGCTTTTCTTGCACGGCATGTGGAGACCGCGCAACTCGCAGATCGCGTCGCTGGCCAGGCGGATGGGAGTCCCCTACGTGATGATGCCGCACGGCATGCTGGACAATTGGCCGATGCGCCAGAAACCGGTTCGCAAGCGGCTCTACCACCTGCTCTTCGAGCGCCGGAACCTCGAAGGTGCCGCCCACGTCGTCTTGACCAGCGAGGCGGAGCGAGATCAGGCGCGCAGATGGGTTCCACACGATCGGATCTCGGTGACGCCCCTGCCGATGAGTCCCGTCCTGGCGCAACTGGCCGGCGAACGGGAGACCGCCGCCGGCGTCGCCGGTGACGAGTCTACGGTTCTCTTCCTCGGCCGGCTTCATCCCAAGAAGGGTGCGGACGTGCTCATCGAGGCTGTCGGCCTGCTGAAGCGGCGGGGTATCGCCTGCCGGTTGCTCATCGCGGGCTCGGGTCAGAGTACCTACGTAGACGATCTGCAGAACCTGGTCGAAAGCCGCGGCATCGCCGACCGAACGCAGTTTCTCGGCTGGGTCGATGGCCAACAGAAGGTCGCCCTCTATCAGCGGGCCGATCTCTTCGGCCTGCCGACGAGCCAGGAGAACTTCGGTCGCGTGCTGTTCGAAGCGCTGGCCTGTCGCACGCCGGTCATCACCACTCGGGCGGCCGGCCTCTGGCGCCAGATCTGCCACGGCGGCGGCGGTGTGCTGGTGGACCGCACGCCGGAGGCCTTCGCCGCGGCGATCGCCGATCTGCTCGCCGACGGACCGCGCCGGAAGCGGATGGGGGAGGCGGGGCGCGACTGGGTTCTGCAATGGCTCGACGACCGGAAGTTGATCGGTAGCTACGAGACCTTGTTCCGCCGCGCGGCCGCCAATGGGTCGGCCTGAGGGCCCCGGGCCACGAGAGGAAGCCCCACAACCTGGCCAGCGATCACGTGCCGGCGGGCATCCTCCGCGGGCCAGTGATAGCCTCGGCGGCGCACGGTTCGAGAGTGAAGACGGGTCCGGTGGTGGACTCGGGCCCGGGTCCGAACCGGATCGGAAGACAGAGGGGGCTCCGTGAGAATTTCGTGCCTTGGAATCAGTCATCGCCTGGCAGCCGGGGTCCTTGTCTTCGTTGTCGCCGCCTCGAGCCTCGCCTGTGGCGGCCGAGACCGCGATCTCGAGCTCGCCGTCGAGTACCCGGCGGCTGACGAGGCCGCCACCACGCGCCGGCTGATCGAGTTGACCAAGGAGGCGCTCGAGCAGCGGCACGCGAGCGGCAAGGTCTTGCGGTTCAACCAGGCAAGGCATCCCGGGTGCGTGAGGGCCGACTTCGCGGTCGAGCCCGGGCTGGCCGCCGACCTCCGGGTCGGGCTCTTTGCCGCCCCGCGGACCTACCCGACCTGGATCCGCTTCGCTACCGCCTCGACGCGATCGGACACGGAGAAGGACTTCCGGGGCATGTCGCTCAAGGTCATGGGGGTCGAGGGCGAGATGCTGTTCGGCGGCGGCGCCAGCTTCGACTTCGTGCTCAACAGCCACCCGGTGCTCTTCGTCGGCACACCGGAGCATTTCGCGAAGTTCGTCGACCGGAGCCTGAACTCGCATCCGCTCCTCTTCTTCCTCCACCCGCTCGACCTGCACCTCAAGGAGCTCGGGATCGTGCGTGCCGGGCGGCAGCACCACGTCAGCCATCTCGAGATCCCCTACTGGAGCACGACGCCGTACCTGTTCGGCGCCGGCCGGGCGGTCAAGTACGCGGCCAAACCGTGCGCTGACTCGGCCTCGGGGCCCCACGATTCGCCCACCGAAGACTATCTGCGGGACGCCATGCGCGACCACCTGGCCGCCGGTGACGCCTGTTTCGACTTCATGGTTCAGTTCCAGACCGACGCCGAGGCGATGCCGATCGAGGATGCGACCGTCGAATGGTCCGAGTCGGTCTCGCCGTTCCAGAAAGTGGCGACAGTACGAATCCCCGCCCAGTCTTTCGACTCGGCGGCCCAGATGGAGTTCTGCGAGAACCTGGCGTTCAACCCCTGGCACAGCCTGCCGGAGCACCGTCCGCTCGGCGGCCTGAATCGAGTCCGCAGGGAGCTCTACGCCGAGCTGGCCCGTTTCCGCCACGAACGCAACCGGGTCAGCTACTCGGAGCCGACCGGCGACGAGCCGTTCTAGCCTGGCCAGGCGCCGGCAGCGACGGCGACGGCGCGGAGGAACCCGTACGCCAGGAAAGTCGCCACGGTCACGCGATAGGCCAACTCGACGGAGGCCCGGTGGCGGTCGATCACTCCCCGAACCTGGCCACGAAGAGCCGGTGGCCAGAGGAGCGAGGAGGCCGCGAACAGCGAGTACGGCAGTACCAGGAGCCCGAAAGCATGGAACCAGAGGGCACGGCCTACGTCGCCGCGGGCCAGGTGGCAGACCGACCGGGTGAGACCGCAGCCGGGACAGGGCAGGCCGGAGATCGCCCTCAGCCAGCAGAGCTCGACGCCGATCCGCTCGGGGTCGAACAGCCAGGCGCCGGTGCCGGCTCCCAGCAGTATGACCAGCGCGACGCCCACCGACCAGCGACCAAGGAGTACCTCGTAGGGGTGGACACGACTGGCGGAGCTCGGACGCGCCGAGCTCATCTCAGTGCCCGCCAGTGACCGGGCTGCTAG
>CALZJC010000033.1:15087-15695 GCA_945787525.1 Thermoanaerobaculia bacterium
CCGAGCCAGACGGCGATGATGAGGTTCTTCTTCTCGTGCTCGAAGCGTGCGAAGGCGTAGTAGATGACGTAGAACGGGATGCAGAGGCAAAGAAAGCCCTGTCCCACCGAGGCCTTGAACGCGTGGATCAGAATCAGGATCCCACAAGCGAATGCCGCCAGATAGAGAACGATGAGGAGTATCTGCATGACCCGTCTCCCTGCTGTGGCCAGGCCGCGGCGATGGCCGAGGACCGGACTCGTTTCGACCCAACGGCGCCTGGCGCGACCGCGAGCCCTCACGTTGCGCTGATCAAGAACGGGGTCAGGGTAGCACAGGCCCGTGGTCGGCCATCCTCGGCTCGGCACAAGGCTACCTCAACCAGCTCCAAATTGGCTCCAGCAGTGTCACCAGTCAAACCACCAATGCGCTGCAGCATCAACATGCGCAATAGTAACGAAACCAGCATGGCCGTCAAAATCAAACTAAACCCCAAACTCCCCAAGACAAACCAGACCGCTGAGGAGTCCAGGGAGGTCTGGAAAGAGCTCGAATGCTCGGGCGATGTTGGTCAGCGGTCCGAGGGTGAGGAGTGTGATCTCGTTGGGTGCGTCGCGAACCAGATCGAC
>CALZJC010000034.1 GCA_945787525.1 Thermoanaerobaculia bacterium
CGCCCGGCTCGATGCCCTCGCCGTCTTCCAGAGCGCCCTCGAGATGGACCCTCGGCAGCCCGAGGCCCTGCTCGGCCTGGCGGCGCTGCACGAGTCCCTCGCCCACTACGACACCACCGTCGAGCTGCTGCAGCGGGTGGATCGGGCCGGCCCCCTGTCACCGGCGGCCGGTATTCGACTGGCGATCAACCTGCGCCGCGTCGGCTCCACACGGCAGGCAGAGAAGCGACTACGAGAGCTCGTCGACACCCAGCCCGAGTGGATCTCGCAGCTCGCCTACCAGGAGCTCGCGCGCCTGCTGGACGACAGCCAGCGCGCCGCGGAGGCTCTTTCTCTGCTCGTCGAGGCGCGCCAGCGCTACCCCGACAGCCAGGGGCTGACCATCCAGCAAGCGGCCCTCCTGGACAAGCTGGGCAAGCCGCTCGCCGGCCAGCGGGTGCTGGCCACGGTCGATGCCCTGGCCGGGGACCGCGGCGAGTCACCCCGCCTGCGCTACGCCGAGCTGCCGGCGGAGGAGATCGAGGCCGCCCGCCGCCGGCTGGCAGGGGCGGCGGCCGACCGGTTGGCGGGCGCGGCGCTGAACGCCCGGGCGGCCCGGGAAGGGGCGGCGCCGTGAGCGGCGCTCCGAAGCTCATCGCAACGCTCATCGCGCTCACCGCGCTCTGGCCGGCTGCCGCCCGGACGCCGCCGGCGGAGGAGACGATCCGCGTCTTCCTCGACAAGCCGGACCGCGCGAGTCCCGCTTTCGGAAGCGTCGAGATGGTCGCCTCGGTGGGCTCCGACGAGCCGGTGGCCCGGGTGGTCCTCTACGTCGACGGCATCGTCGCCGCGGAGCTCACCGAGCCGCCTTACAGCGCCACCGTACAGGTGGGGACCGAGAATCGTCGGCATCGCTTCGAGGCGGTCGCCTACTCGGTTTCGGGCGCCAAGGCCCGCGCTTTCTTCACCACACCCCGGATCCGGGTCGATGAAGAGCTGACCATCAGCCTGCAGCAGCTCTACGTCACCGTGACCCGCGACGACCGGCGGATCACTGAGCTGACCGAGGATCAGTTCACGGTCACCGACCAGGGTCGGCGGCAGAAGCTGATCACCTTTGCCCGCGGCGACATCCCGTTCACCGCCGCGGTGCTGCTGGACTCGAGCACCAGCATGGCGGGCGACAAGCTGCGCGCCGCTCTGTCCGGCGCCGAGGAGTTCTTCGGCCGCATGAGCCCGCTCGACGAGGGCCGGCTGATCGTCTTCTCGGATCGCATCCTGCACTCCTCCCCATTCACCAGCTACCCGGAAGTGCTCTCGGCGGGGCTGGGGGGAGTGCGAGCGGCCGGCGGCACTGCCCTGGCGGACCATCTCTACCTGGCCCTCAAACAGCTACAGGACCGTCAGGGCCGGCGGGTCGTGATCCTGCTGTCGGACGGTGTCGACTCGCACAGCGTGCTGTCGATGACCGACGCCCTGGGCCAGGCACGGCGCAGCCAGGCCCTGATCTACTGGCTGCGGCTGCCCTACGGCAGCGGCAGGGCCGACGCTTCCGGTCTGCCCCGGCTGGCCTCGGCATGGCGCAACAGCGACGACTACGACCGCGAGTTCGCGCTGCTCTCGCAGACGGTGCTGGAGAGCGGCGGGCGCATCACCACCCTGGCAGCCATGTCGGAGATCGGCCCCGCCTTCGAGGAGATCCGCCAGGAGCTGCGCGAGCAGTACGTGCTCGGCTACTACCCGACGGCCAAGCGCCGCGACGGCAGCTGGCGCAAGGTGCAGGTGCGGCTGCGCGACTCCTCGCTCGAGGTCCGCGCCCGCAACGGCTACAACGACTTCTAGAGCCCAACAGCCCGCGCTGCCAGGCTGGCATGCATGTTGTATTCTCGATTTCGCGCCAGCGCGAGTCGACAGGACCGTACTCTCATGCGCCCAAAGACGCTCCAAGCCCGACGCGGCCGCCTCACCTTGCTGGCGGCCGGCTGTCTCCTGTCCTTGTTCGGCGCCAGCGCCCGCTCCCAGGAGGGGACCACGCCGCAGCGCTTTCGCGAGACCACCGAGGTCAACGTGATCAACGTCGAGGTGGCGGTGACCGACCGGCAGGGACGGCCGGTCAACGGCCTCGGGCGCCAGCACTTCGAGCTTCTCGAAAACGGCGAGCCGGTCGAGATCAGCAACTTCTTCGCCGTTCAAGATGGGCGCGAGGCGCCCCGGGTGATGACCCCCAGCGCCACAGAAGCAGTGGCCGAGATCCCCGCCGGGCCGCGCATCCGCCCGAGCCACCTGATCATCTACGTCGACAACACCAACATCCGCGAGACCAACCGCCGCAAGGTCTTCAACCGGTTGCGGGGGTTCCTGCGCTCCAGCTGGCGAGAGAACCTCTGGGCCATGGTGATCTCGAACGACCGCTCGCTGACCATCCGCCAGGAGTTCACCACGGATCTCGACACCCTCCTCGCCAGCATCGACGAGATGTCGAAGAAGGCCAGCGCGCAACCGCGGTTCGACGCCGAGCGGCACAACATCATGCGGCTGATCGAGGACGTCAACGTCGAGGCGGGCAGCGGGGTCTTCGGCGTCGCCGGCGCCAACGCCTCGCTGATCCAGGGGCAGGCCCAGGCGCTGCTGCCGCTGATCCGCGCCTACAGCGCAGAGCGGCTGCAGCACGTCCGCGAGACGCTGCGCATCCTCGAGCAGTTCATCTCCATGGCCGCCGGCATGCCGGGCCGCAAGTCGGTGCTCTACGTCAGCGACGGCCTGTCGCTGCGCCCCGGCGAGGCGCTCTACGAGGGCTTCGCGCGGCGCTTCCAGCTGCTGGGCTCGGTCGGCGCCAACACCTCGCCAGATCTCGAGGCCAGCCGCGACGACGCCTCGGCCGACTTCCGCGACCTGGTCACCCGGGCCAACACCAGCGGCGTCACCTTCTACACCATCGACGCCTCTCCCACCGCCGCAATCGTGCGCGGCTCGGCGGAGACCGGCAGCTCGGCCGGCGGCAACTTCGGCTCCTGGCGCGACGCCATCGAATCCACCGAGCAGAGCGTGCGGCAGGACTCGCTGGTGATGATGGCCGACGGCACCGGCGGCAGGTACGGGTTCACGCCCAACAGCTTCGACGACCTGTTCGATGGAGTCTTTACCGATTTCGACAACTTCTACTCGCTGGGTTATGTCGCCGACCGCCTCGAGAGCGGCAAGAAGCGCGAGGTCACCGTCCGGCTGCGCGACAATCCGGGCGGGCTCGAGGTGCGCTACCGACGCAGCTTTCGCGACAAGACGGCCCTCGAGCTGGCGGCTGAACGGGCCCAGGCAGCACTGCTGATCGAAGACCTCGACAACCCGCTGGGAATCACCGTCGAAGCGGGGGAGCGCCAACAGCAGGAGGACGGCAACTACCTCGTCAAGCTGCTGGTAACGCTGGACGTCGGCCAGCTGGCGCTGCTGCCGGAGGAGGAGACCCTGCGCGGCCATGTCTCGCTGTTCGTTGCCGTACGCGACGATCGAGGGCGCGCCTCCGGAGTGCGCCGCATCGTCTGCCCCGTCCAGATCCCTCGGACGGACACCGAAGTAGACGCCAGCGGTACCGCCGGCTGCGGTGTCCGTCTGTTGATGCGGCCCGGCCGACAGCGGGTGGCGATCTCGGTGCTCGACGAGACCGCGACCGTGCACTCTACGACCAGCCTGATACTCGAGGTCGGCCCCAGCGGACAGGCGGCGATGGCACCCGGCGCGACGCACTCGCCATCGCGCCGCTAGCCGGTCGCGGCCGGCGAACTGCGGGACCGTCGGCGCGTGGGGGCCGGCCGGCAACAGGAGTCGAAGGCAGGACCGTCAGCGTGTTGAGACCGGCCGGCAACAGGAGACGAGGGGAGGGTCCTCCAAGGGCCCGGCTCGAGTGGTTCCGAATGCGGGGGGTGACTCTCGCCTCTCCGCCGGCCTCCGCTGGGGTTGCTCGGACACAAAAAAAAGGGGGGCCTTGCGGCCCCCCGGGGAAAAAACTACGACGTGCGTTCCACTAGAAGCGCAGGCGCGCGCCGATGAAGTAGCGTCTGGGCTCGACGAAGTCGAGACCCTGGCCGAAGTCGACACCGCCACCACCCGCAACCAGATCCTGGTTGCGGATCGAGGCCTGGTCGTCGAGGACGTTGAACACGTCCAGGAAGACGTCGGTCTCGAAGCGCCCGCTCAGGTTCCACAGATAGGAGACACGAGCGTCGAAGGTGCCGTACTCGGGGTTGTCGAACTGGCCGACCGCGAACGGCGACAGCCAGAAGCCTTCCTCGCCGGGCGCGCCGAAGCCATCGCCACCGGCAAAGCTGATGAGGCCGGCGAAGTCCGGATCCCGGGCGTCGACCACCGGCAGGTTTCGCCGCGAAGCGCTGAAGGTGCGGCTGACGATGGCGCCGGAGTTCCAGCGGTAGGTACCGCCGACCGAGACGCCGTTGTCCCACTGGTACGTGCCGGCCACCTTGAACAGGTGCTCGACCAGACCGGGCTGGGTGCCTTCCTGGTTGATGGCCTGGGGATCCAGCCACAGAACGTCGCCCTGGAAGTCGGCGTTGGAGTCCGAGTTGGTGTTACCCGTACCGTCGGCGTAGTTGTAGGAAGCAAGCATCTGCCAGTTGTTCGACATCCGCTTGCGGAAGACGAGCTCCAAGCCCTCCCAATCGCGAGTTCCGCCCTCGAGGGTGGCGATGAAGAAGTTTGCGTTGGGGAAGCTCGAGAAGCCGAAGTAGTCGAGCCCCAGGAACAGCGAGTTGGGGTCGCTGATCGGCAGGCCGTAGGCCGCCGCATCGGCGTAGAGCGGCAGATCGTAGTCCTCGAGGATGTCCCGGGTCTCGCGCTTGATGAGGTTCGCTTCGATGCTCATGTTGCGGCCCATGTCGCGCTTGTAGCCGACCTGATACTCGTCGGTGTAGGGCGTCTGGGTGGTAGGCGCGAAGTTGGCGTCCGGCTGCGACGGGCCGCCGCGGATCCGGTAGGTGGTCCACTCACCGGCGCCCGTCGCCGGGTCGGTGGTGACATAGACCTGCTCGCGCCGCTCGCGGCCGGTGACGCTACCCGCAAAGTTGGTCATGTTGTTGCGGATCGGGTCGTAGTAACGGCCGTAGTAAGCGCTCAGACGCTGTTTGCCGTCGCCCTTGAGGTCGTAGGTGACGCTCAATCGCGGCGCGACCTCATTGTCGAAGGTGTAGACGTTGCGTCCGTCGGTGGCGAAGTGCTCCCACTCCTCGGTGCGCACGCCGGCGTTGACCGACCACTTGCCGCTCTGCCAGGTGTCCTGCAGATAAAAGGTGGTGCCCTCCGACTTGGTGAACTGGACGCCGGAGCTGGACTGGAAGATGCGGTCGTAGTTGATCATGCCGTTGGGGTTGCCGACGGTCGAGTCGAAGATGATCGCCCCGGCCTCGGCGGCGGAGATCACACCGTCGTTGTTGGTGTCCAGAACACCAAAGACGGCCGGGCTGGCAAACAGGTTGAAGCCGGCCAGATCGCTGGTGTTGCTGTTGGTGAAGTCGACATCGCCGAACTCGTCGGCCACTTCCTGCGCGGTCACGCCCTCACCCAGATACCGCATGTCCAGCGAGTTGTAGATGCCGCCGTCGCCGGTGGTCGTGAAGTCCCGCAGGTCGTTCATCTCCGAAGCTTCGTAGCCGAACTTGAGGGTGTGGTCGCCCCACGAGCTGTCGGCGAGATACTCCAGCGAGGCGCGGAAGGTCTCACTGCCGCGGTCCTCGGCGAAGACGGTGCCGCTGCCGCCGAACTGCTCGTTCTGAATCGGCTGGGGCAGGTCCACGGCACGGAAGTTGATGTCGTTGCGAGTTTGCAGGTTGGACGGAATGTCGTTCAGCGCCCGCACGTGCTCGGCGTAGCCGGCATCGAACACCAGGCCGGCGCCGGTCACCAGAGAGTAGGTGAGGGTCTGCCGGTCGCCACCCCGATCGACGCTGGTGTCGCGCAGGTTGGTGGTCTGGTCGTCGAAGCTGCCGTCGCGGTCCCACGGGTCGTCCAGGTAGATCCCGGTGATCAGGCTGCTGGCGGTCGGCGCGAAGCTGATCTTGGCGAACGCCTGCTCGTCGTCGCGGGTGACCGTACGCTGATAGTTGCCGTCCGGGTCGGACACGTCCTGCTCGCGATTCACCAGCCGGAAGCTGCCGAAGAACCAGGCCTTGTCCCGAGCGATGGGGCCGCCGAGGGTAAAGGCCGTGTCGTAGGTCGAGAACGAGTCGTCGGCCCGGTTCTTGTTGCTCTCCACCAGGCTGTCGTTCTGCAGGTAGTAGTTCACCGAGCCCGAGAAGTCGTTGCCGCCGCTCTTGGTCACGACGTTCGAGACCAGGCCGGTGGCGCCGATGAACTCCGCAGCCAGCCCACCGGTGGTGACGTTCTGCTGCTGGATGATCTCGGTGTTGATGAAGGCACCGGCAACACCCGACACGGAGTCGGTGACGTTGATGCCCTCGAAGTAGTAGAAGTTGTCCCGCGAGTCACCGACCGAGCCACCGATGTCCTGGTAGTTGGTGCCGGAGCGCGAAGCGGGGTTGTTGTTGCCGTTGGCGTCGACCACGGCGGCCTGCACGCCAGGCACCAGCTGCAGGTAGTCCTGGTAGGTGCGGGCGGTGGGCAGCGACTCGACCAGGTCGAGAGTGATCTCCTGACCGGTCTGGGCGCTGGTGATGTCGACCACCGGCGACTCGGCGGTGACCAACACTTCCTCGGTCACGGTCGCCAGGCTGAGAGACGCCCGGATCGGGGTGTTCTGACCCGATCGCACCAGGACGTTCTCGTTGCGGGCGCCGTTGAAGCCGTCCATCGTCGTGGTGACGACGTAGTTGGAGGCCGGGTCGAGACCCTGCAGGATCACAGTGCCGTCGTTTCCGGTGACAGCCGTACGGCCGCTCAGTGTCTGGTCCGAGCTGGCTTCGACGGTGGCTCCGGGGATCCCGGCGCCGTCGGAATCCGTCACGATGACCGTGATGGAGCCCTTGGTGCCCTGCCCGAAAGCCGTTCCGCCTACGGCCAGCAAGGCCAGGCAGGCAAAAACGAAAACTTTCTTCATCCGATTCTCCTCTGTCTGTTGCACGAATCGCGCTTGCCCCGGCGGGGCTTACCTGCGCAGCTCGTTGAACGTTGACTGAACACTGGAAACAGCAAGACCTGTACCAGGGCTTCTCCACCGGCCCAAACTCCCGGCAAGCAGCGCCCATTTGGGAACAAGCCTCCTGAAATCAGCAGCTTAGAGTACACAGCCGCTTCTTTCCAAGTCAACCCGTCGACTCCGGCCCGGCCCCGAGCACCCTGCTCGACTGCCGCTATCCAAGAATATGAATCCAATTCCTTGAGAACGGCCGCGTCACCGATTCGCCGACCCTGCTCCGTCCGGCTGGATGGCTTTCCCCGGCATCGCCGGTGGTAGCCTCGTTCGGCGATGCTCCGCCGGACCTTCTCTCCGCTGCTGAGCTGCGTCATCGGCCTCTGGCTCGGCGGCTGCGGCGGCGCCGACGGTCGTCCCCCGGCGGAATCCGAGACTTCATCGGCGGCTACCTCGGCGACGCGGTTTCCCTTCACCGACACGACCGCGTCGAGTGGCATCGATTTCGTGCACGACAGCGGCGCCGCCGGACGGCGCCACTACGTCGAGACCATGTCCCCGGGCCTGGCGCTCTTCGACGCCGATGGCGACGGCGATCTGGACCTCTACGTCGTCAACGGCGGACCGCTGCCCGGAGGTCCGCCGGCCGAGCCGACGGGGAATCGCCTCTTCCTCAACCGCGGCGACGGCACTTTCGAGGACACGAGTGACGCCTCCGGCGCGGCCGACACCGGCTACGGCATGGGCGTCGCCGTCGGCGACTACGACGGCGACGGCGATCCCGATCTCTACGTGCTCAACTACGGCCCCAACGCGCTCTACCGCAACGATGGCGGCGGCCGCTTCGAACGGGTTGCGGCCGGGGTGGAGGATCCTGCCTGGGGCGTCAGCGGCGTCTTCTTCGACTACGACGACGACCGCGACCTCGACCTGTACGTGGCCAACTACCTGATCTACGACGTCGCCGTGGAGAGCTCCTGCCGTGCCGGCACGCTGGACATCTACTGCAGCCCCGAGCAGTACCCGGCGGCGGCCGATCGGCTCTATCGCAACGACGGTGGCCGCTTTGTCGACGTCACCCGAACCGCCGGCGTGGCCACCGACACACGGGGCATGGGCATCGTTGCCGGCGATCTCGACGGCGACGGCGACCAGGACCTCTACCTCACCAACGACCGCTCGCCCAACCTGCTCTACCTCAACGAGGGCGGCCGGCTGCAGGACGTGGCGGTCGAATCGGGCGTCGGCTACGGCGAGACCGGCATGGCCGAGGGCGGCATGGGGGCGGTGATCGGCGATTTCACCGGCAGCGGCAAGCCGGCGATCTTCTTCACCAACTTCCAGAAGGAGCCCAACCGGCTGTTTATCGCCTCGGAAGGGCTGTTCTTCGACGATCGCTCCAACCTGAGCGGCGTCGGCATGGCCTCGCGGCCGCTGGTCGGCTGGGGCATCGCCACACCGGACGTCGAGGGCGACGGCGATCTGGACCTGGTGGTCGGCAACGGCCACGTCTTCGACAACGCCGCCGAGTTCATCCCCGGCAGCGCCTTCGCCCTCGCCGACCACCTCTTTCTCAACGACGGCGGCGGGCGCTTCGAGCTCGAGGAGTTCCCCGGCCCGCCGCTGTCCTCGCGTGGCGTGGTCAGCGGCGATCTCGACGGCGACGGCGACCCCGACCTGGTGATCGCCGCCTGCAGCGGCCCCCTGCGGGTGTGGCGCAACGAGCTGGACGACCCCGACCGCTTTCTGCTCATCGAGCTGATCGGCAAACCGCCCAGCAGCGATGCCTACGGCGCCCTGGTCACGGCCCGGGTGGGCGGGCGCGAGCTGCGCCGCGAGGTGACCTCCGGCGGCGGCTACGCCTCGCAGAGCGATCGCCGGATCACCATCGGCATGGGAGACGCCAAGCAGGTGGAAGCCCTGTCGGTCCGCTGGCCCGACGGCAGCGTCGAGGAAGGTCCCCTGGCCACCGGTGGTCAGCTGCTGGTCTGGCGGCAGGGTGAAGGCGTCGTCGAGGCGCGGCCGCTGGGTGGGAGGGCTCTTTGAGGTCGATCTTCGTCGTGGCGCTCATCGCCTGCCTGCTGCCGGCTCCGGCGGCGGCCCAGCAGAGCGACCTCGAGGTTCGCTATCTGGCCGGCCTGGCCGCCTTCCGCGCCGGCCGACCCCAGGAGGCGCTCGAAACCCTGGGCGCCGTGGTGGCGACGCAGCCGGACTACCGCGACGCCCAGATGCTGCTCGGACAGAGCTATCTCATGGTCGGTCTGAAGCGCCCTGCCAAACGCCACTTCGAGCAGGTTCTGGCGCGGCAGCCGGACAACGGCCAGGCCGCTTTCCTGCTCGGCTTCTCGCTCTATCAGGCCTCGCGCTGGTTCGAGGCCGTCGAGGCCCTCGACCGGGCCCATTCGCTGGCCCGCGCCAATCCCTATCCGCGTCTCTATCGCGGTCTGGCGCGGCTCAAGCTGGGTGATCCAAGAGCGGCGCGCAGCGATATCCAGGCGGCGCTTCGGCTG
This sequence comes from Thermoanaerobaculia bacterium, assembly GCA_945787525.1. Lineage (GTDB taxonomy): Bacteria > Acidobacteriota > Thermoanaerobaculia > Multivoradales > JAHEKO01 > CALZJC01. Next base: position 9,583 of record CALZJC010000034.1, read on the forward strand.
GCGCCCGACGACCCTGCGGTGGTGGCCGCCGGGGCGGAGCTCGACCTCGCCGAAGGGGACTACGCCGCGGCGGAGCGCAAGCTGAAGCCGCTGGTCGAGCAGACGGGCGCCGTCGAGCACCGGATCCTCCTGGCTCGTGCCCTGCTCGAGCAGCAAAGGCCCGCCGAGGCGGTCGCGGCTCTCGATGCGGCCGGCGATCGGCGCTCGGACGTGCTGTACGTGCGCGGTCAGGCGCTGCTGCGCAGCGGCGAACGTCAGCGGGGGCAGGAGGCGCTGAACCGTTTCCGCGAGCGCAAGGCCGTGGAAGAGAGACTGCGCCTGCTCGACGCCACCGTCAGCACCGACCCGGCCGACGCCGACGCGCGGCTCGAGCTGACCACCCTGCTCCTCGACGAAGGCCAGCCGGGCGGCGCCCTGCTCCACCTGGCAACCCTCAGCCGGCTGCTGCCCGGCGACCCGAGGGTCGCCGCTCTCGCCCGCCGGATCGAAAGCCGCCGCTAGCCACCGAGGGCGCGCAGCCGGTCGGCGGCGAGCGGGTTGGGCTCCACCTCCATCACCCGGCGGTAGTGGCGCATCGCCTCCGCGGGCCGGCCCAGTGCCTCCATCACCAGCCCCAGGTTGGTCAGCACCTGAGCGTTGTCCGGCAACTCCTCGAGGGCGGCCCGGAACTGCTCCGCCGCGGCGGCGTAGCGGCGCTGCTGGGCCAGCGCGCTACCCCACTCGAAGCGCGCCGCCCCCGGCAAGGGGCCGAGTGCGGCCGCCCGCTCGAACTGCCGCAGCGCCTGCGCCGGCGCGCCACGGCGCGCCAGGGCCACCGCCAGCAGCCCGGCCGGCCGCGCTTCCCCTGGCGACTCCTGCGCGGCGCGGCGCAGGTGGCCGACGGCCTCGTCCGGGCGTCCCAGCTCGAGCAACGCCACTCCCAGCTCGAGCCGAGCATCCGTCAGGTCGTCCTTGATCGACAGCGCCTGCGACAGGTGGCGCACCGCCGCTTCCCGTTCGCCCAGCTGCTGGTAGGCGATGCCTAGGTCGCGGTGGGCGTAGGAGTCGTCTTCGCGCGCCGCGACCACTCGCCTCAACTCGTCGGCGGCCTCGCGAAAACGCCCCAACCGCAAGTACTGCTGGGCGCGCTCGAAGCGCACCGACGAGCTGACGCCCGCGGCGCTGACCTGCTGCAGAAGAGGATCCGCGAAGGCGTCGATGCGCGGCTTGCCGCTCGCCCGGCGTGCCGTCTCCTCGGCCCGCCGCCTGTCCCCCGATCGCAGGTAGGCGCGCGACATGGCGGCCAGTGCCGTGGCGTCCTCCGGCTCCAGTCGGTGGGCCCGCTCGAAGGCGGCGAGGGCCTCCTCGTCCCGGCCCGCGGCCAGCAGCACCTGGCCCAGACCGAGATGCGCCCGGGCCAGATCGGCCTCGAGCTCGATCGCCCGCCGGTAGGCGGTGATCGCCTGCTCGCGCTCCCCCAGGGCGGCCAGCACGTCGGCCAGCCGCAAGTGGCCTGGGGCGTAGCCGGGGTCGAGATCGAGAGCCGCCCGGAAGAGGTCGGCGGCCTCCTCCGCGCGAGCGCCCTTGAAGGCCAGCAGCCGCGCCAGGTAGTACGGCCAGCGCACGTCTCGAGGCTCCAGATCGAACGCCCGGCGATAGCACAGGAGGGCCAGCTCGTCCTCCTGGTGGGCATCGGCGACCATGCCCAGCCGGCCCCAGGCCCCACCGGACCCGGGCTGGTCGGCGATCGCCGCGCGGGAGGTGCGCCGCAACCGACCAGCAGCCCGAGCGCCAGCAACCACCGGACCAGGGGTCTCACTCGGGCCGACCCTCGCCACGCACCAGCCGCACCCTGGCGCCGCCATCCGCGCCGGCAAAGCGCTCCCGCAGGCCGTCGGGCCAGCGCACGACAAAGCCGTCGGCTCTCGCCGCCCCGCCGAGACCGAACACCGCCGTGGGCTCGCTGCTCGACAGATAGCTGCGCCCCCGACACTGGATGCGCCGCAGCCGGCGATCCTCCACCTCCGCGATGACCACCGCCCCTTCGGCCAGCCGGCCAAGACGCGGCTCCCAGGCCTCCACCCGGATGCCCTCGCCGCGGCGCGGAATGTCGTTGCGGTAGATCCGGGCCCGGCCCTGCCCGTTGCTCAGCAACAGATCCTCGTCCCCGTCGCCGTCGAGATCACCGATCGCCAGACCGCGGCTGATCTCGGTCCGGCGATGGAACTCGGCCGCCTCCTCGAGCGCCGGCTCGAAGCGCCCCCCGCCGACGTTGCGGTAGAGCAGATTGGGCTCGGCATAGTCGTCCCAGGGGGCAGCGAGCTCGCTCGGCAGCAGCGGCCCACGCAGGACCCGGCCGTTGACCAGCGCCAGGTCCAGGTCGCCGTCGAGCTCGGCATCGAAGGCGACGTTGCCAAAGCCGGTGAAGGGAGCGCTGCCGGCGGCCAGACCCGAGGCCACGGTGACGTCCTCGAAACCCAGCCCCCAGCCCAGGTTGCGATAGAGGGTGTTGCTCTCGTTGGCCAGGTGGGTCATGAAGATATCGGGCAGCGTGTCGCCGTCGAAGTCGGCCGCCACCACGCCCATGCCGGCCTCGGTGACGCCCTGGGCGTTGACGCTGGCGCCCATGATGAGCCCCTCGTCGCGAAACGTGCCGTCACCGAGGTTGATCCACAGATGGTTCGGGTCGGCGTCGTTGGCGACGTAGATGTCCGGCCAGCCGTCGTCGTTGAAATCCTCGCTGACCACCCCGAGCCCGGCATCGCTCACGCCGGTCATGCCCGCCTCGACGCTGACGTCGCGAAAACTGAAACGGCCCTCGTTGCGCAACAATACGTCGCTGACGCCGGGAAAGGCGCTGGGGCCGCAGTACTCGTGCCGCCCGGCCGTGTCGTAGCACGGCACGCGGGGATCGTAGGCGACGTAGCGCGCGACATAGAGATCCAGCAGCCCGTCGCGGTCGAAGTCGAGGAAGATCGCCGAGGCGGACCAGCCGTCGACGTCTATGCCCGCCGCCGCCGTCTCGTCGCGGAAGCGGCCGCCGCCCAGGTTGCGGTAGATCCGGTCCGGACCGTAGTTGGAGACGTAGACGTCGACCAGCCCGTCGTTGTCCACGTCGCCCACGGCCACCCCCATGCCGTAGCCGGTGTCCCCGAGGCCCGACTCCTCGGTCGCGTCGACAAACCGCCCGTCCTCCTGCCGGAACAGCCGGTTGCGCGGTCCGGCGGCGCCCGGCGATCGGCCCAGGTCCAGCGCACCGTTGATCAGATAGACGTCCAGGTCGCCGTCGCCCTCGACGTCGAGCAGGGCGACGCCCGAACCCATGATCTCGGGCAGGTGGAGATCGCCCACGCCGCCGGTCTCGTGGACGAAGTCCAGACCGTAGCGGTCGGTGACGTCCACCAGCCATGGAGTCACCGGCGGCCCCGCGGCGGCCCGCCCGGTCTCCTCGGCCGGCGGGCGGCCACAGGCCAGGGCGCTCCCCAGGGCAAGCGCCAGGAGCAGACCGCAGGAGCCGTGACGTATCTTCCGGGCGCCGCTCACAGTATGAGCTCGAGCTCGGTGATGAGAGCTCGGACACGCCCCCGCTCCTCGTCGCTGTCAGCCAGCTTCAGGGCGCGTTCGAGGCTCGAGCGGGCCTGCTCTTCCCTGCCGAGGCGAACCTGGAGCCGGGCCAGCTCGGCGTGGAACAGGGCCTCCTCGGGACGTCTGCGGATGGCCTCGCGCAGATGGTCTAGGGCGACCTCCCACTGCGCCTCCCGGCCGGCTCTGAGTCCCTGCCTGAAGTGATGGAAGGGGTTGCGTCGCAGATGTCCCGCTATCCGCTCCAGCAACGGCGCGGCCTCCTCCCGCCGGCCCTGGGCGAGGTAGAGGGAGGCGAGATTCGATGCCGCCGCCATCTCCCGGGGGTCCGCTGCGAGGGCCAGCCGGAAGCTCTCCTCGGCGCGCTCCGGCTGGCCGCTGCGGCGCAGCGCGACCCCCAGGTTCACCAGCGCCTGGCTGAAACCGGAGTCGTGCTGGAGCGCTTTCTCGAACAGCTCGATGGCGGTGCCCAGCTCACCCTCGGTCAGCCGTTCCACGCCGAGATTGCTGTAGAAGTGGGCGTAGACGCGCGGCGTGCCGATACGCCGGGTCGAACGGTAGATCTTGCTGCCGGCCGGCAGGAAGTCCACCTGGACCGTGCTGTTGTCGGCCTCGACCTCGGCGTACATGTGCCTCTCGGTGACCAGCACGTCGCCGCGCTGATCCCAGCTGGTGACCTCGTCCACCTCGCGGAAGTAGGCGTTCAAGCCCAGATGGCGGGCCATGGAGACGAACATCAGGGTGAACGAGAGACAGTTGCCACTGCGCTCCTCGAAAGTCTCGATGGCGGTGCGGGTGCGGCTGTTGCCGTAGGTGATGTCCAGGCCGTCCTTACCGAAGATCGCGTCCAGCAGAGCCCGCAACCGCAGCTGGCGGACCTGCCCCGGCCTGATCCGGCGCGCCATATAGCGACCCATCTCGGGGCTCAGCGCCAGGATGTCCGGCTCCGCTGTCTCCTTCGAGCCGGCGGCGGGAGCGGAGGCCATCCCCAGGAGCAGGCCGAGTGCGGCGACCGCCAGGGTCCGCCTCATCCGCCCTCGACCCTCCGCGCCAGCCGCGAGGCGTTCTCCCGCGCCAGGCCCAGCCCCGGTGCCAGACGGGCCGCGCGGCGGTACAGCTCCAGTGCCTCCTGGAGCCTTCCCAGGTGCTCGTAGACGGCCGCCAGGTCGTTGGCCGCCAGCGCGTTGTCCGGATCCAGCTGCATGGCTTTCTCGAGGTGGGGCAGCGCTTCCGTCAGGTTGCCGTCGTCCTCCTCCAGCAACGCTTTGCCCAATAGATGATGCACTACCGCGTTGCCGCCGAGGCGCGTCAGGGCGACCTGCAGGATACCGGTCGCCTCGTCCGGACGGCCCTCCACCAGCCGCAATGTCGCGAAGTCGATCCATGCCTGGGCCGGCGCGTCGGGCAGCTCGGTGGCGCGGCGAAAGGCGGCGGCGGCGGCGGCGAACTGCCGCTGTTGAGCCAGCGTCCTGCCGAGCAGATGATGCAGCGCGGCGCTCGGCGCGACGGCCGCGGCAAGGCCGTCCGCGAGGACTTCGGCGGCCTCCCCCGGCCGGCCGGCCGAGATCAGACCGCGGGCCAACGAATCGATCGTCTCGATGTCGCCGGGCGCGCCACGATGGGCCCGCCGCAGCGCCGCCAGCCCCTCCTCCGCCCGGCCGAGCTCCAGCAGGGCACGGCCACGGCCGCGCTGGGCCGGTAGCAGGTCCGGCCGCAGCTCGAGGGCCGCGTCGAACTCCTCCAGCGCCGAGGTGAAGCGCCCCTGCTCCCCGTGCACCAGGCCGCGGTTGACGCGCCCCTGGGCGAAGGCCGGCCGCAGCTCGACCGCCCGATCGTAGGCCGCCATGGCCCGGTCGAGCTGGCCGAGGTCGAAATGGGCGGTGCCCATGTTGTTGTGGCCGTCGGCGAAGCCGGGGGCGATCTCCACCGCCCGGCGAGTCACCTCCAGCGCCCGCTCGGGCTGGCCGAGCAGCAGGAAGGTCGTGCCCAGGTTGTTCCAGGCATTGGCGGCGCTCGGGTCGAGCTCGACCGCTCTCTGACCGGCCTCCAAAGCTCCCTCCAGGTCACCCTGCCGAGCGCGGATGGCGCCCAGCTGATCCCAGGCGGGGGCGGCGTTCGGGTCGACCCGAACCGCCTCCAGCAGGCTGTCCCGAGCTTCGGCCAGCCGGCCGGCGTCCAGCTGCACGACGCCGGCGTTGTAGTACACCTCCCAGTCGCTCACCAGGATCGCGGCGGCCTGCCGCGCGTACTGCTCGGCCTGGCGCTTCTTGCCCGCCCACAGCAGCACTTTGGAGAGGTTCTTGAACGCCCGGGCGTAGGCCTCCTCGTCGACCCGGGTGAGGATCTCGCGGCCCACCGTGTCGTCGAGACTTGCCATCCGCTCGCCCGAGGATCTCACCAGGCCCATGCGCACCATTCTGTCGAACAGCGCCCGACCCAGCAGGCCATGGGTCTCGACGGTCGGATGCACGTGGTCCAGGAAGCGCTCGCCGCCCAGCAGCTTCGCGGCGCCGCCGGCCGCACCGGCGCTCTTGAGCTGGGCGCGGAAGTCCACCAGCTCGATGCCGTAGTGCTCGGCCACCTCGACGATGGCGCGGTTCATCTCCGGCAGGGCCCGCAGCGGGCAGACGTCCTCGACGATGGCTTGCTCGAACGAGGTGGCCGCCGCCGCCTCGTCACCGGCGGCGAGCTGCGCCGAGCCGAGCAGGAAACGGCCGTCGGCGTGAAGACCGTCGAGCGCCACCGCCTCGCCGGCGCGGGCCAGCGCCAGCTCGATTTCGCCGCCGTCGAGCGCCGCGCTCGCCGCCTCCAGGAGCTCCGCATGCCGCGCCCGGTCGGCGGCGGACAGGCCGCCGGCGTGCTGGCTCTTGAACGGTCCGAACCCCTTCTCGTTGACCGGCACGGTGACCAGGATCACCGCGGCGCCGGCCGCCCGGGCGATCTCGACCATGCGCCCCAGGTTCAGCCGGTAGTGCTCCGTCACCTGGCGGTGGAACTCGACGTCGCGGCTGTAGTAGTCGAGGCCGGCCGAGCTGTCGAGCAGCTCCTCGACCTCACCGGCCAGCTGGTAGCGCGATCTCGCCCGCTTCCGGACGGCGCGCAGGCCGCGGGTGCCCACCGCCCAAAGCCGCATCCGCTGCAGCGCCAGGCGGCCACGGGTGACCACCACCGACTCGTCCAGCAGATCGCCGTAGGTGCGCTTCTCGAGGAACTCGTTGTTGCCCGAGTAGATGATGAAGAGATCGGGCTCGTACCCGGCCAGCTCCTCCATCAGGTTCGCCACCCGATAGCTGGCGTAGGAGATCCCACCGGCGTTTACCACTTCCCAGACGCGGTCCGGTGCGGCCGTCTCGAGGTACTTGCGCAGCCAGCCGGTGAACGAAGTAGCGTCGTCGAACGGGCGGCCGTAGGTGGTCGAGCCGCCGACAGTGAAGACGCGAAAGCCGCCGGCCGGCTTGTCGATGGCGAAAGACTGGGGGTTGAACAGCGCCAGCTTGTTGTTCGCCGTCCGGTAGAGGCCGGTCTCGGCATCCGGTGCGAACAGCCTCAGCGTCGACTGGAAGCCGACGTAGGGGTCCTCGTCCACCAGGATCGGCCGCACCCCGGCGAGGGCGAGCACCAGCTCCAGACCGGCAAAGAAGGCGACCAGGACGATGCCGGAGAACAGCAGCCGGCGTCCCAGCGACAGCTCGCGCGGCTTCTGGTCAGCCTGCATCTCTCAACCACTTCCGGCCCATGGGCAGCGCCATCCCATCACATGTTCGCACCTAGCCTGCCCTTCTCACCGGCCTCGTAGCGAAATGCCGTAGCTGTCTGCAGATGCAAGGCTTGGCGACCGAGGTCACCGCAGGCGTACTCGAAGTACGCCGAGGATGGCCGACCGAGCAAAACGCAGCAGATGCGGGCAAATACGGCATTGCAGTAGAGGATCGGTGAGAGGGGAGGCTAGCGGGCCCATGGTGGGCCTCCGCCGCCGGACGCCAGCGGGTCGGTCAGGCGGCTTCGGAGCGGACGTCGTCGAGCAACCCTTGCACGCGGAGCCGCTGGGCGTCGTCCGAGCATAGCTCCAGTGCCTTCTCGAAGGCGCGCGCGGCCCTCTTCGGCCGACCGGCCCGCACCCGGATCTTGCCCAGCTCGACGCGAAACATCACGTCCTGCGGCAACAGCCGGGCGGCCTTCTTGAAGCGCCGCGCGGCGAACCGCAGCTCGCCGCGCTCGGCCGCTTCCAGCCCGCGCCGAAAGTGGTAGAACGGGTTCCTGCGGCGCTGCTTTCTGACCTTCCTCAGGTAGGGACCGGCGAGCCGTTCGCGGCCGGTGGTCTTGTACAGACCGGCAAGATTGGAAGCGGCCGAGATCTCGTTCGGACTCAGCTCCAGGGCCCGCAGATAGCAGGCCTCGGCAGCCTCGAGCTCGCCCATCCGGCGGTGGGTGACGCCCATGTTGACCCAGGCGGCGGCCAGGGTGTCATCCACCTCCAGCGCCTTGAGGAACATCGCCGTGGCCCGCTCGAGGTCGTCTTCCGTCAGTGCCTCGGCGCCGACGTTGCTGTAGTAGTGGGCCAGCACGCGGCGCTCGCCGATGCGGCGAACCGAGCGGTAGCGCTTCTCCACGCCGGGCAGAAAATCCACCCGGGTCAGCCCGTCGTCGGTCTCCACTTCGGCGAACATGTGGCGGTTGCTCACCGCCACGTCGCCACGGCGGTCCCAGCTCAGGATCTCGCTGACCTCCTGAAAGTGGGCCTCCAGCCCGACGTGCCGGGCCAGGGCAACGAACAGGATGGTGAACGACAGACAGTTGCCGCTGCGCGTCTCGAAGGTCTCGGCAGCGGTCTTGGTCTCGTCGTCGCCGTAGACGATGTCGAGGCCGTCCCGGCCGAACAGGGCGTCCATCAGCCCCCGTACCCTGGCGCTGCGCGGTGCCTCGCGCCGGACCCGCGCGTCGATGAAGCGCTCGATCTCCGGGCTAAGAGACATCACCTGGGCCGCCTCCGCCACATCCTCGGCGAGCCGCGCGGTGCCTCCTGCCGGCGCCGCAGCCAGAATCGCCAGCAGCAGGAGGGCCAGGCTGCTCTTGTCGACGGCCCCGCCAGCCAGCCGGCGTGCAACGGTCGGCGCAGCAGGGAGTCGGTGAGCAGATCGCGCCGGCAGCCGCATCGGCATTCTGTCGGTAGATACGGCCCGGCGCCCCTCCGGGTTGACCACCGGGCCGCGGGGCAGCTTACAGCGGCAGCGCCAACGGGCCCTCAGCGGTCCACCGGACCACCACCGTCAAAACGCAGCCACAGTCCGCCCCGACGCGGCCCGGGTGGCAGCCGGCGGCGCGCCGCAGGCCCGAGCGCTTGCGGGGCGTGGAACTTGGTGCCGATGGCCGGGATCTGGTGGAGCACGGTGAGGCCTTCGGGCACGTTCGCCACCGCGGTGCGGGCGCCGGAGGGGAAGCGAGGCTGGAGAACACCCAGAAAGAGGCCCGGATCGGGCGCCAGAGCGAGCGTGCCCACGTCGGTGGACAGGCTGGCCCAGCGCACGCCGGCGTAGAAGCCCGGCAGCTCCGGATAGCGCCAGTCCACACCGGTCACCGAGTCGTTCCACTCCGTCCGCCACACACCGAGCCGCCCCCCGGCCAGCCGGTTGCGCCAGACCCGGTAGGGGCCCAGCCCAAGCCAGGTGAGAGAGCGCACGCGCTCCTCGAGGCCGTCGAAGCCGACACCCAGATAGTCGACGTCGTGCTCGTCGCCCCGCAACACATAGTCGAGCCGCAGCCGCCCATGGCCGTGGAAGGTCCAGGTCGCCTCGTCGAGCGCTCCCTGGTAGCGGGCTCGCACGACCACCGACCGGCCCCGCGCCTCGATCTCGACGCCGTCGAGCCGCGCTCGCCGGCCGTCCGCCCGCCGCGCGCCACCGGCGAGCGGTAGACGGCGCTCGCCGTCTCCCAACTCCACGAGCTCACCGGTGCCCAGATCGAACCGGGCCCAGCCGCCCGCTGCCGAGCGCAGCGTCAACAGCGAACCGTCCTGCTCGGATCGAACCTCATGGCCGCCGCTGCCGGCGCCGTCCCACCAGGCCGCGGCGACCGGGTCCGGCAGGTCATCGGACAGCACCCAGACCATCAGCTCGCGACCGTCCGGGGCGAAGGCGCGCAGCTCGACCGCGGCGGCGGCCGGCGGACCCGGCGGCCGCGGCAGACGCAGCAGCACCTGCTCGCCCGGCGCCGCCGCGGGCAACGCCCGCTCGCCGCCCGGCGCGACCCCCACCTCCAGACCAGGCTCCGGGAAACGAGGAAAGGCGAGCCAGCGCCAGCGCAGCGTGCAGTCGGCGAGGCCGGTTTCGTCGAAGCGATTCTCGAGATCGACTTCGACCTCTGACGGCGAGAACCGGAAGCCGATGATCTGGACCGGCGACCACAGCTCACGTACGGCGTGGAAGCTGGCCTCCGGCTGCCGGTACGGCCCGAGCAGGCCGTCGGCGCCGCGGTTGCCGCTGGTGTCGATGCGACCGGCCTGGTCGGTGCGCACGACGCCCTCGTCGAAGAGCGACCAGAGAAAAGCGCCGCCCAGCCGTTGCGACGACCGCAGACGTCGCCAGTAGTCGTCGAGCGAAGCGCCACCGCCGCCGTCGTAGAGGGCGTGCAGGATCTCGGTCGGCAGCAGGACCGGTGGCGGCGCGCTCGCGTTGCCGTCGGGCGGCTCGGCGATCAGCCGGCCGAGCTCCGCCCAGTCGGAGTAGTGCGAGCCCTCGAAACCCAGCGCCCGCGCCCCCGGGTGCACTACCGGGCGGCGTTGCGGGTCGAGCTCGCCGAAGAGCGGCTCGAGCTCCGTGTTCCAGCCGCCCTCGTTGCCGTTGCCCCACAGGATGATCGAGGGGTGGTTGACGTCGCGTCGCAGCATCTCCCGAAGGATGCGCGAGCCCACCTCGGTGTCGTAGGCATCGTGCCAGCCGGGCAGCTCGTCGAGCACGTACACCCCGAGCTCGTCGCAGGCGTCGAGGAAGTCGGCGTCGGGAGGGCTGTGGGCGGTGCGCACGGCGTTCATGTTCATCGAGCGGATCAGCTCGACATCCCGGCGGTTGACCGCCGCCGGCACCGACCGGCCGGTCTCCGGCCAGTGGGAGTGCCGGTTGACCCCTTTGAGCAGCACCCGCCGGCGGTTGACAAAGAGGCCTTCGCCGGGACGCAGCTCGACCGTGCGGAAGCCGATGCGCACCACCCGGCGGTGCAGGACCTCGCCCGCGGGCTCCGCCAGCTCGACCCGCAGGCGATAGAGGTTGGGCGATTCGGCGCTCCACGGCGCGACTCCTTCGATCTGTCCCTCGATCCGGGTTCCCTCGGCGACGACCGGCGCCGTCAGGGAGTCACCCACCGGCTCGCCCTCCAGGGTCTCGACCTGCAGCCGCACCTCGGCGGATACCCGCCCCACCGACTCGACGTCGACCGTCAGCCGCCCATCGTGCCGGGCGTCGACGCCGAGCTGAGTGATCGAGGCCGCCGGGTGGACCTCTAGATAGACCGGTCGGTAGATGCCGCCAAAGGTCCAGTAGTCGGCCTCGCGCTCGGCCCGGTTGACCGACGGGTCGGCCGACTCCTCCGCCACCCGCACCTCGAGGCGGTTCGGGCGGCGGTCGTTCGGCCGGTGGTACCGCAGTAGCGTCGAGACGTCGTAGGCGAAGCGGGTGAAGCCGCCACGGTGCACCTCGCCGACCGGACGTCCGTTGAGCAGCACTTCGGCGTCGGTCATGACGCCTTCGAAAACGAGCTCGACGCGGCGGTGCCGAAACCGGCTCGGCACCGAGAAGCCGGTCCGGTAGACCGCCGTCTCCGCCGGCCGCCACCAGTCCTTGCCGTGGGCATACCGACCGTAGCCCTGCAGCTCCCAGTTGGAGGGCACCGGAATCACCCGCCACTGCCCCGCCCGGCGCCCGCTGTCGATACGGAACTCCCAGCCGCGCGCGTCGTCCGGCCCGGTGCCGGACAGGTAGAGCCGCTCGCTGTCGACGGGCCCCGGCGGGGGCATGAGGCGCGCGGGATCTTCGGCCACCCGGCCGGCCGCCCCGGCCGGGCCGACAAGCCCCGCAGCCGCCAGCCACAGAACCGCGATTCGCCAACCGTGTGCGGTGGGCTGGCGGCCGTTGACGGAGCCTCGCGGCAGCCGCCGCCGGTTCGCTGGCGTGGTGTGCATCGGTGACTGGCTCAGACCTCTATCGTACCGCCGCCGGCGGCGATTCCAGCCGCGATCTCCACCCCCGGGGGCGGCGCCAGTGGCGATCGCGACGCAGGCCGTGCAGACTCCTGCGACGGGTTGCTAGCATCGCCCCATGAGACCGACCACCATAGTCCGTATCACGACCCTGACTGTCTGCTCGCTCCTTGCTCTAGCGGCCGTGTCGGCTGTCCTGTCGTCCGCTGTCGATCCGGGTGCGGCCGCCTCTGAGCCGGCGATTCCGCCCCCGGCAATCCGCCAGGAGCACCCGTTCTTCGCCACCTTCTCGATCTGCGCCATCGATCCCGAGGCGGGTCAGAGCGGCGTGGCGGTGACCACCCGGGTGCCGTTTGTCGGCCGCGCCGTTCCCTGGGCCCGGGCCGGCGTCGGCGCCGTCGCCACCCAGTCGTGGACGATCGTCGAGTACGGCCGCCAGGGTCTGGACCTGATGGAGCAGGGTATGGCGCCCGCCGAGGCGCTGCAGAAGCTGCTGGCCGACGACGCCGGCCGCGAGCTGCGCCAGCTCGGCCTCATCGACATGCAGGGCCGCACCGCGGCCCACACCGGCGAGGAGAACGGCGATTGGGCCGGCAGCCGCCAGGGCGACGACTACACGGTGCAGGCCAACATCATGGTGGGACCGGAGGTCGTCGCCGCGGTGGCCGAGCGCTTCGAGTCCACCGCCGGCAGCGGCATGCCGCTGGCCGAGCGACTGATCCTGGCGCTCGAGGCGGGCCAGGCGAAGGGCGGCGACAAGCGCTGGGGGCGGCTGCAATCAGCCGCCATCCGGGTTGCCGACCCGAGCCATCCGGGCCGCGGCGGCGATCATCTGGCGGTCTCCATCGACGTCGGCGAGCACCCCACGCCGGTGGCCGAGATGAAGCGCATCTACTACCTGACGGCGGGCCGGCTGGGGCATCGCGAGTTCTCGGAGATCCGCGGCAGCGACGTGGTCGAGCTCAAACGCATGCTGCACGCGCTCGGCTACTGGCGCCCCGACCTCGAGAGCCTGCCCGAGCCACCCGAGTTCAACGTCGACCGCAACCTGAGCCGGACCGACCCGGCGGCGTTCGAGAAGGGCCGCGCCGACTTCCGCGAGCTGGCCCGGGAGTTCAACGAGATGTGGGCACTCTACGATGCCGAGACCGTCGCCGCCGTCGACGCCTTTCGCGAGGAGAAGGGTCTCGACTACTCGGGCAATCCGCCCGGCCTTGTCGACCGGGCGTTGGTCGACGCCCTGCGCGCCGCCTATCAGTCGCGCGATTGACTCGTCACCGGTCGGCGGTCGGCCCGCGGCGCCGGCGCCGGTCTTGCATCGCATCACCTGCGATGCCAGGCGTCGCGGCGAGGACCGTTCCGCTCCTCCTCTGGGTGCTCCTCCCGGGGCCGGCGCCCGCCGGATCGGCGCCGCGGGCGGCAGCGCCCGTGGTCGAGACCCAGCGGGTCACCGCCTTCGACCTGCTGGTCGAGCTGACGCGAGCCAGGAAGCCGGAGACCAGCGTCGCGGCGCCCGCCGATCTGGCACTGAAGGACTTCACCGTGCTGTGGGACGGGGTCGCGCTGCCGCTGGTGGGCCTGGCCACCGGCGCCGACGACCCGGAGCCGTGGCGGCTGGTCATCTACATCGACCGCGTCCTGTCGTCCAACCACACCGTGCGCTGGGCGGCCATGGAGCTGGCCGAGCGCGCCAGGCGGCTCGGCGAGATGGGCGAGGTCGAGATCGTCGTCGCCGAGCCCGAGCCGCGACGGGCCCTGGCGCCGACTCGCGACAGCGAGCTGATCGACGGCAGCCTGTCCGGGGTGTTCCTGGCCCCCGCCGGGACCGCCGAGCTGGTGTCGCGACGCGAGGAGTTCCTGATCGCCTACCCGGACGGACCGCACGATCCGGTCGGCATCGAGATCGCCGGCCGCGCGGCGGGCGACGAGCGGCTGCTGGTGCGTCGCCAGACGGACCGCCTCCTCCGCTGGATCGTCGATTCCGAGCCGCCGACCTCGCGCCGCGCCGTGCTCCTGGTGGGCGATGGATGGGATCTCGACCCCGGCAGGTTCTATGCCGGCCCGGGCGCCGCGCCGGCCGCCCGGCCGGCGCTCTCGGACCTCGGCCGCGAAACGCGTGCGCTGGCCGAGACCCTGGCCGCCTACGGCTGGATCGTGGCGCCGCTGGCACCACCCGCCCCACCCGTCGGCGCCGGCCGCTTCGGCGCCTTCGTGCTGCCCGACGTCACCTTTCCGTGGCTGTTCGCCGTCAAGCTGCGCTCACTCGAGGTCTGGCTGGACGGCAACCGCAAGCCCAAGAAGGCGGATGCGCTGACCGAGCTGGGCCACGCCTTGCGCGCCGGGGGGCGGCTGGACCGCGCAGTCGACACGTACAAGCGGGCCATCTACCACTACTACGACCACCCGAAGACCGCCAAACGGCAGGCAGTGGCGCTGGTCGCGCTCGGCGAGACGCTCGAGCTTCAGGAGAAGACGAGCGCGGCGCGCGCCGCGTTCCGCACGGCGACCGTCTTCGACCCCGCCCTCGAGGCCCGCTTTCCGTTTGCCGCCGCCAGGTTGCTGGCGCCGCACCGGCCGCTGGAACGGCTCGCCGAGGTCACCATCGGCAACGTCACGGCCGACCAGGACGCTCTCGACCGCCTGCTGGCATCGCTGGCGCAGCGGGTGCGCCTCACGGCGCAGCTGCCCGGTACCCCGGACAACACCCTCCACCGGCTCGACGTACGCCTCGACCGGCCCGCTTTCGAGCAGCGCTCTCCGACCGTCGCCCGGTGGGGCACCCCACCGGCCGTCGCCGAGCTGCGCCTGCGCCGCCTGCTCGACGGCGAGATGACGACCGGTGAGCTCGACCTGACCGCGTCCCTGGTGGGTGGGCTCGGAGCGCCGGGCGGTCTCCCGGAGGTCGAGCTGCAACTGGCCGCCGGCAGCGGCGCCCTGCCGGGCGCCGACGAAGCCGCCCCCGTTCTCGTCTCCTGGGCCAGCGCGGGACCCGAGTCGCCGATCCGCTACCGCACGCGCGTCGCGACGCTCGCGATGCCGGGCACCGCCGGGCTGCCGCTCGACCTGCCCCGCGACCATCTCTGGCTGGCGCTACTGGTCGAGGCGGCGGCGGGCCCCGCCTGGGGCGGCTTGGCCCTCGAGCTGCCGGGCGGCTGATCTCTCTATAATCACCGGGTCTGCAGGCAGGCTCGCCCCGTGTCCGGAATGACCAAATCGGTGCTCTGGCTGGCCGCGGCGATCATCGCCGTCGGTGCCCTGCTGTTGCCGCGGCTCGACTCTGCGGGCGCCGACCGCGAGGCCGGCCGGGTTCCGGCCGCCGAGGCCCTGACGGTCGAGACCCTCGCCGTCACCCCCCACCTGCTGGTGGAGCGCTTCGCCACCGTCGGCACGATCCGGGCGGACGAGCAGATCGAGCTGCGCAGCGAGATATCCGGCGTGCTGCGCGAGATCCGTTTCGCCGAAGGATCGCTGGTCGCCGAGGGTCAGCTTCTGGTGCAGATCGACGATGCCGAGTTCGTCGCCGAACGTGACCGCGCCAGGCACCGGGTCGAGCTGGCGCGTCTCAGAGAGGCGCGGCAGCAGGATCTTCTGGCCCAGGGACTGACCAGCCAGGACGAATACGATCTCGCCCTGAGCCAGCTCAACGTGCTCCGCGCCGAGCTGCGCCTGGCCGAGGCCGAGCTCGAGAAGACCCAGATCCGGGCCCCGTTTCGAGGCGTCATCGGCCTGCGCTCGGTCAGCCGCGGCACGGCGCTGACACCGCAGACGCGGATCGCCAGGCTGCAGAAGATCGACCGCGTCAAGATCGAGTTCTCGGTCCCCGAGGGCCACGCCGCCCGGGTGCGGGTGGGTGAGGCCATCACCTTCCGGGTAAAGGGCACGGCGCGAGCGCAAACCGGCGAGATCTACGCCCTCGAGCCCAACGTCGACAGCGAGACCCGGTCGCTCCGGGCCCGGGCGCGCTGCGCCAACCCCGACGGTGAGCTGCTGCCGGGGGCCTTCGCCGACGTCGAGCTGGCGATCACCGAGATCGAGGACGCCCTCACCGTGCCCGCCATGGCGGTGATCCCCGAGCTGGGCAGCAAGAAGGTCTTCATCGCCGAAGACGGCAAGGCGGTACCCCGCCTCGTCGAGACCGGGGTGCGCACCGACACCGAGGTGCAGATCACGCGCGGCCTCGCCGCCGGCGACCGGGTCATCGTCTCCGCCATCCAGCAACTCAGCTCGGGCCTGCCGGTGCGCGAGAAGGGCGGTTAGCGGCGGTCGCCGATGAGTCTCTACTCGCTCAGTATCCGCCGGCCGGTGCTGGCGATCGTCATGTCGCTGGCCATCCTGCTGTTCGGTGGGATCGGCTTCCGCAACCTCGGGGTGCGCGAGTTCCCCTCGGTCGACGCGCCGCTGATCACCGTGGTGACCAACTACCGCGGCGCCAGCGCCGAAGTGATCGAGACCCAGATCACCGAGCCGCTGGAGGAGTCGATCAACGGCATCGAGGGCATCCGCACCCTCACCTCGACCAGCCGCGAAGGGCGCAGCACGATCCAGGTGGAGTTCGACCTCGGCGCCGATCTCGAGCGCGCCGCCAACGACGTGCGCGACCGCGTCTTCCGCGCCCAGCGCAACCTGCCGCCCGACGTCGAGCCGCCGTCGATCTCCAAGGCCGACGCCGACGGCCGACCGGTGGTGGCCCTGGCCATCGGCAGCGACCAACGCAACCTGCTCGAGCTGACGCGGTTTGCCGACGATGTCTTTGTCGAGCGCCTGCAGACAATCTCGGGGGTCAGCCGGATCGACATCTGGGGATCCAAGACCCACGCCATGCGGCTCTGGCTCGACCCCCACAAGCTGGCCTCCTACCGGCTGGGGCCGGCCGACGTGCGGGAC
>CALZJC010000035.1 GCA_945787525.1 Thermoanaerobaculia bacterium
ACCCGATGCCGGCCGACGAGGCTGGCCTCGCGCCGGCCCCGCCGCAGGGCCCCGTTCTCTCGGCGGTCGAAAAGGCCGCCCCCAAGCTCTTCTTGAGCCACGCGAGCGAGGACGGCGACGCCGTCAAGAAGCTGGCGGCAAAGCTCCGACGAACCGGCCTGGACGTCTGGTTGGACATCGACGAGCTCAAGCCGGGCGACAACTGGATGGCGGCCCTCGAGAAGGCACTCGACGAGTCCGATGCCTTTGCCGTCTACATCGGCCGGGTGGGCGTCGAGCGCTGGATCACCCGCGAGGTGAGGGTCGCCCTCGATCGCAACGTCAAGGATCCGCAGTTCCTGGTCATCCCGATTCTGGGACCCGGCGCCGATCCGGAGTCGCTCCCCGCCTTCCTGGCGCAGCACCAATGGCTCGACCTGCGAAGCGAGGACAGTGACCCCAGCCGGATCAAGCAGCTGCTCGGCGCGATCCTGGACCGCCCGGCCGAGGTGGTGTCGCTCCTGGCGCCCGGCGAGATACCCTTCCGCGGTTTGCTCGCCTTCGACGTCGAGCACGAGCACCTGTTCTTCGGCCGCGAGCGCGAGACCGAAGAGCTCCTGGAGAAGCTGCGGGTCGCCCCGTTTCTCGCCGTGATCGGCGAATCCGGCAGCGGCAAATCGTCCCTGGTGCGGGCCGGTCTGGTCCCGGCGCTCAATCGCGGCCGCTTCGGCGACGGCGGCGAGCAGAGTTGGCGCACCGTCATGATGCGTCCCGGCAAGGACCCTTTCCGCGAGCTGAGCAATGCGATGCACGATCTGGTGCCCGACGCGGACCCGGCCCAGCGGATGGGGATCCGGGAGGCGTGCGCCAAACAGCTCGCCGAGGGCACCGACGGTCTCGGCGGATGTGTCGGCGCCCTGGTGCCGGCCGGTCAGCGGACCCTGCTGGTGGTCGACCAGTTCGAAGAGCTGTTCACCCAGTGCATCGCAACCGCCGAGCGCGACCGCTTCATCGACACGGTGCTGGCGGGCAGTGATGCCTCGGGTGACCGGCCCGTGCACACCATCGTCACGCTCCGGGCCGATTTCTTTTCCGAGTGCTTCGCCCATCCGAAGCTGCCCGAGATCATCGCCAGCAACCAGTATCCGGCCAGAGCCATCGCCCGCGACCAGCTCGTAGAGGTCATCGAGAAGCCCGCGGCGATGGCTGGCGTGAAGCTCGAAGCGGGTCTCGTCGAGGCGATCCTGCACGATCTGGGGGAGGAGTCGGCAAGCCTGGCCCTGCTCGAGCACACCCTGCTGGAGCTCTGGAAGCTGCGCTCCTGCGAGACGCTGACGCACGAATCGTACGAGTCGATCGGACGCGTCCAGGGTGCCCTCGAGCACCACGCCGAAGATGTCTTTGCCGCGCTGAGTCCCGAACAGAAGAAGAGCGCCAAGCGGGTGATGCTGCACCTGGCAATGCCCGGCAAGGGCAGAACCGTCACCCGCCGGCAGGTCGCCTACGATGACCTGGTGCCGGCCGGCGACGCCGGCAAGCCGGCCGAGCGGGTCCTCCAGCACCTGGTCGATCAGCGTTTGCTGACCGTCCGGCAGGCAGCCGAGGACGAGGAAGACCGGGCCAAGGACGAGGTGGAGGTCGCCCACGAGGCCCTCCTGCGCGGCTGGACGCGATTCCGCAGGTGGCTGGACGAGGACCGCGAGTTCCTGCTCTGGCGGCAGCGGACCCGGGCGACGTACGACGCCTGGGAGGAATCGGGCCGCGATCCGGGAGCGCTCCTGCGGGGCGGGCCCCTGGCAGAGGCTCAGCGCTGGTTCGAGGAAAGGCCCGAGGACCTCGGCGACGCCGGCAGGGTGTTCATCGCCGAGTCGGTGGCCAAGGCCCAGCGGGCCCTCTGGCTGAAGCGCGCGGCGGTGGCGACGATCGCCGCCCTGGCGGTGGCCGCCGTCATCTTTGCCGTCTTTGCGCAGACCCAGAAGAGAGAGGCGGAGAACAACTTCGAGGTAGCCACGATGGCCCTGCAGCAGGTCGGCGCGATGACGGAGCAGACCGGCCAGGCGAAGGCGGAGCAGCCGGAAGCCGTCGAGCTCAAGCGGGGCATCGCCGAGCGGGCCATCAGCTTCTACGAGAACGTGCGCAAGCGCAGCTCCTTTTCGGCGGATCTGCAGCTCGAGGAAGCGGTGGCCCAGTATCGACTGGGCAACATCCTCGCCATCCAGCGCCAGGAGGGCGCCAGCGACGCGGCTATCGATGCCTACGACAAGGCGGTGGGCATGCTCGAGGAGCTCACCCAACGGGATCCGGACAACGCGCGCTACCGCCAGGAGCTCGCCAACGCCCACTTCTGGAGGGCCGAGGGACGGCAGAAATCGGGCAATCCGGACGCGGCGGAGGCGGACTACGACCGGGCACTCGCCGCTCAGCGCCAGCTGGCGGACGGCGCCTCCAGCGGCGGCCCGCACCTCCTCGTCTTCGAGCTCGGTCGAACGCTCAACGGTCGGGGCATCACCCTGAGACACCAGAAGCGATGGACCGAGGCCGAGGCTTCCTATGAGGAAGCGAGGGCCAGTTTCGAACGCGCGATCCAGGTCCTGGGATCGCCCATCGGGGGCGAGTCGCTCAGCCGCTACCGTCAGGGCCTCGCCTGGGCCCTGACCAATCTGGCCGAGCTCAACGAAGGTTGGGGCAACGAGCACCTGGCCCGGTCCGAGGACGAGCGGGCGCAGCAGAAGTTTCTGGTGGCGGAAGAGAAGTACCGCGCCGCCATCGCCATCCTCGAAGAGCTGGCGTCCCGCAAACGGGAGCTCAAGCTCGAGCTGGCCGTGAACTACAACAACCTCGGCAACGTGCTCACCCGCCTCGACCGCTGGAACGACGCGAACGCCGCCAACGAGATCGCTGTCAAGCTCATGGAGGGGCTGGCGGCGCCGCTGCCGGACATCCGCAACGAGCTCGGCAACACCTATCTCAGCCGGGGAGCCGTGACCTGGGGTCTCGAGCTGGACAGCGAAGCGAGACAGATCTATCGCAAAGCACGCGAGATCTACGATAGCCTCGCGCTGGATCTCGAAGGAGAGGCGCTGCCGCAGTACCGATGGAGACGAGCACTGGCGCTCGCCGGGCTCGCCGATCTGGGAGATCTCGAAGCCGAGCAGGAGCTCTGTCGTCTGCTGCCGGAGCTCTCGGACGGCCAGCGTGAGGCGCTTACCGGATTGTGTTCTTGACGACTTTCAAAGGGGAAGGAGTTTTGCCGATGTCTCGATCTGCCGCGTTCTGTCTGGGAGCCCTCCTAGTAGCTGCCCTACCGCCGGGGGCGGCTCGCCTCGATGCTCAGGAGCCGCCTGGCGAACCGACAGTTGCCGCGGAGGACGACGAAGAGGCCAGTCCGCCGAAGCGACGGCCGCGGCGGCGACCACGGGTCGACAGCAGCAACACCGGCTATATCGACAACGCCATCGTCGGCAGCAAGCTGCGGCTGCGCTACGACAACGCCGCGAGCGCCGATCGGCCGGACCGGGCGGAGTTCATCTACGGCAAGTGCCTCTGCTTCACATTCGCGGCCAGCCAGGATGCGGCCAGCCCGGGGCCGGCGGCGGATCTCGACTTCCAGGAGCTCGAGCTGACCTACGAGCACGCCTTCAGCGACCGTTTCTCCATCTTCGTGGAGGTCCCTTTCCGCTCGCTCGACCTCACCCAGCCGGATGGTTTCGTCGGTTCGGTCCCGACCCCTGGCGCACCCGGGAGCACGATCGATTCCAGCGGGCTGGGTGACGTGCGGGCCGGGGTGAAGTACGCCCTCGTCGCCAGGCCCGAGCGCTACGTCACGTTGCAGCTCAGGACCTACTTCGCGTCCGGAGATGCTGCCAAGAACCTCGGCACGAATCACGAGACGATCGAGCCGGGGCTGCTCTACTACGGCAAGCCTGCCGAGCGTTGGGCCGTGGCCGCGGAGGCGCGCTGGTGGCATCCGCTCGACGGATCATCGGATCCGCTCACCGGGGCGACGAACCCGGGCTCCCCGGTCGGCAGGATCGAGCCGCCCAGTGGGACCGACCCGGTGGTCCGCAACGACGACTACGCCGGCGACGTTCTCCGCTTTGGCATCGGAGCCAGCTACGAGGGCAGCGGAGAAGGCCTCAGCGTCAGTCCGGTCGGCGAGCTCGTCGGCTGGTATGTCCTGGACGGATTCGCCATTCCACCGGTAGCGCTGGCCGATGCGGGGCCGGGCACCTACGTCGTGGAGGCCGACGGCGACACGATCGTCAATCTCAAGCTCGGAGCGCGGATACGCGGCCGCGGCCCCGGCTCTTTCTACGTGGGCTACGGCCTGCCGCTCACCGACGACGACTGGTACGACGGCATCCTCCGCTTCGAGTACCGGCTGGGCCTCTAGCCTGCGTCCGTACAGGGCCACCGCCTTGCTGCCGCCGCGCTCGACGGTCTCGAGCCGGGCCAGGCCCCGGCCCAGAAGGACGCCGTCGAGCTCTGGATTCGCCACCAGAGCCTCGGCGTAGAGACCCACCCGGTCGGCCCCCTCGAGCGCCGCCTCCAGCTCGGCTGGAGTGACCTTGATCGGCAGACCCCGCACCCCTACGTCATTGCCCAGGAACAGCCGATCACCCCAGGCCCAGGCCTGGGAGAGGACCACGGTGTGGACGCCCGGCTCGCCGGCGAGCCTCTCGGCGGCCGCTGCGGCCGCCAGGGACCGGCGATCCAGGTGGCCGTACCCCGTCCAGAGACCGTAGGCGAGAGCCAGGGCGACCAAGGCCGCCACGGTCTGGCGCCAGCCTCGATCGAGAAGCTCCACGCCGCCCATCGCCGCCAGCAGGGCGACGAACGGCACCAGCGTCTGGAGGTAGCGCAGGTCCTTGTGCTGGATGCAGGAGAGGACCAGGAGCGGCAAGACCACGAAGGCCCAGGCCGAGGCGGTCGCGCGGCGTCTCGGGACGTACCAGAGCAGCGGTAGCAGGCTGAGCGGCAGCCAGCGGGGGAGCCTCCGGAGATACCAGAAGAGCGGCTGCGCGGCCACCTCCGCCGAGGCCTGGCGCTCCACCAGGGTGTAGCGGGCGAACTCGACGAGGCTCGCGAAGGGGCGGCCCCAGGTGAGGAGATCGAACAGGCCGGTCGCCAGCACGGTGCCCAGGCCGAAGCCCGCCGCCAGACCCACCAGACGCCTCCACCGGCCCGCACCTCGCTCCGCCGCCAGCCAGGCCACGAGCGCCAGCGGCATCAGGAAGGTCATCTCGCTGTAGCGGCAGGCGAAGGCGAGGGCCACCAAAGACCCGGCTCCAATCCCCCTGAGCACGTCGCGCCCGCTGCCGCTCACCAGGAGTGCCGCCGCGAGAATCAACGTCGCCGCCGGCACTCGCGGCAGGGCAGTGCTGGTGTAGGCAAGGAAGAGAGGGTGGCAGGCGTAGATCGTCGCCGCCAGCAGGCCCACGCGATCGTCCCCGGTCCAGCGAGAGCCGAGACGAAACACCAGCCAGGTGCCCAGAGAGCCCAGGAGCACGAACGGCAGCAGAGCGGCCCGGACGAGGTGGCCCGGCGAGGCCACGCCCAGCAGGTGAGCCGCCTCGAGCGCCGGCCGCACCACGAGCTCCGGCATCAACAGGTTGCGGATCTCCCACGGCTGATAGTCGAGACCCAGCGCGGTGCGAAACCCGGTCTCGAGCACCTCCACGTCGTCACCCGTGACGAAGCCCAGGAAGCCCCAGGCGAACCACAGGCGCAGGAGCATCGAAGCGGAGATCAACGCCCAGAGGAGGCGATGGCAGCGCTGGCTGCGAGCCCACACCGGGCTCACTCTAGCCTGCCCTTCTCACCGATCGTCGCAGCGAAACGTCGCCTCAGCGCTTCACGAACTGCGCCGCAAAACTCATATAGAACGCCGCCGCCCGAACCAGGTGCTCCACCTCCACGCGCTCGTTCGGCGCGTGCGCCCACTTCTCGTGCCCGGGCCCGAAACCGACGGTCGGGATGCCGTGCATGCCCGCGGTCGCCACCCCGTTGGTGCTGAACACCCAGTACCCCAGGTTCGGCTCGGACTCGAACGCCGCCCGATACGCCTCCACCGCCGCCACGATCGCCGGGTCGTCGAGCTCCATCTGCCAGGAGGGATAGTACTTTTTGGTCGGATAGACCAGGCCGGTGTAGCTGGGAGTGGCGTACTCGAGGACGGTCACCTTGGCGTTTGCCTTCTGTACCGAAGGCATGGCCTCGAGCTCGGCCACCGCGGTCTCCTCGGTCTCGTCGGTCGTCAGGCGGCGGTCGAGGTGGATGGTGCAGCCGTCGGCGACGGCGCAGAGGCTGGGCGAGGTGGAGCGGATCTGGCTCAAGGCCACGGAGCCCTTGCCCAGGGGCTCGTGGGGCTTGAGCTTCTGGTTGAGCCGGGCGACGTCCTGGATGATCTCGGCCATCTTGTAGACGGCGTTGACGCCGCGGGCGGGCGCCGAGCCGTGGCAGGAGATGCCCTCGGTGGAGATCTCGATCTCGATACGGCCGCGCTGGCCGCGGTAGACGGCCAGGCTGGTGGGCTCGGTGATGACCACGCAGTCGGGCTTGAGGCCGTCTTGGTTGACGATGTACTGCCAGCAGAGGCCGTCGCAGTCCTCCTCCTGGACGGTGGCGGTGACGTAGAGCGACAGGTCGTCGGGCAGCAGGCCGGACTGCTTGAGGATCGCGGCGGCGTAGACCGACGCGACGTTGCCGGCTTTCATGTCGGTGGTGCCCCGGCCGAAGACGGCGCCGTCCTTGACGATCGGGTCGAACGGATCGGTCTCCCAGAGTTCCAGGTCGGTTGCCTCCACCGTGTCGATGTGCGCGTCCAGGGCGATCGACTTCGAGCCCGAGCCGACCCGGCCGATCAGATTGCCCATCGGGTCGATGGTTGTCTCATCGAAGCCCAGCTTGTCCATCTCGCGCTCGATGCGGTGGATGACCCGCTCCTCCTCGCAGCTCATCGAGGGGATGGCGACGATGTCGCGCAGGTACTTGACCAGGGCGGGCTCCGCCTCCTTGGCCAGCTTGTAGAAGTCGCTGGTCATGGCGTTTCTCCTGTCGCGGCGAGCGCCGCCTCGGCGGACTCGACGGTGGGCTCGATCTCGGTCGGCTCGCCGGCCACGCGGCGGGCGCCGGCGACGTCCTTCAGACCGCTGCCGGTCAGCAGGCAGAGCACCCTCTCGTCGGTCCCCACACTCCCTTCCGCGACCATCTTCTTGAGACAGGCCCAGGTGGTGGCGCAGGAAGGCTCGACGAAGACGCCGGACAGCCTGGCGACCTCGCGCACGGCGCGCATGATCTGGCCGTCGGCCACCGTCACCGCATCGCCACCCGACTCGATGACCGCGCGCA
This sequence comes from Thermoanaerobaculia bacterium, assembly GCA_945787525.1. Taxonomy (GTDB): domain Bacteria; phylum Acidobacteriota; class Thermoanaerobaculia; order Multivoradales; family JAHEKO01; genus CALZJC01. Next base: position 7,330 of record CALZJC010000035.1, read on the forward strand.
CCGCGGCCAACCCGTCGCGCGGCTGATCGACGGCGATGGAATCCGCCACCGTGGTCGCGCGCACCGGGTCGATACGTACTGTGGACCAGTCGATGGAGCTCGCGTCGGGGTGCTCCCTTCGGAGCCTGGCGATGCCGTCGCTGATGGCGGAGCTGCCCTCCGACTGCGCGCAGACCAGCTTCGGCAGGCGCTCGACGAGGCCCAGGATGTGGAGCTCTTGGAGGCCCTTCCAGATGCCGCTGATGATGTTGCCGTCGCCGACCGGCACGACGACGCGGTCCGGTGCCTTCCAGGCGAACTGCTCGCAGAATTCGAAGCTGCAGGTCTTCTTGCCCTCGCGGGTGTACGGGTTGTAGCCGGTGTTGCGGTTGAACCAGCCGCGTCTCTCGCAGATCTCGTGACAGAGGTCGAACGCCTGGTCGTAGGTCCCCCGTACCGCCAGCACCCGGGCGCCGAAGATCAGCAGCTGGGCGATCTTCGCGGGCGGCGCGTCCGCCGGCACGAAGATGACGCAGGGCACCCCGACCCGGGCCGCCATGCAGGCCATGGAGCTGCCGGCGTTGCCGGTGCTGGCGCCGGCCACGATCTCGGCCCCGAGCTCCTGCGCGCGGGTGACGGCCACGGCGCTGGCGCGGTCCTTGAACGAGGCGCTCGGGTTGAGCCCTTCGTCCTTGAGCCAGAGATCGTCCAGCCCGATCGAGCCGCCCAGCCGGCGGCCCCGGAAGAGCGGCGTGGCGCCGATGCGCAGGCTGGGCGCCAGCGACAGGTCACTGATCGGCAGCAGCGGCAGGTAGCGGAACAGGTCCCGGCGCCGCTGGTGAAAGGGCCGTTCCAGGTCCAGCTCGTCGCGTACTCGCTCGTAGTCGTAGGTCACCTGCAGGTTGTTGCCGCAGGTCGGGCAGACGTAGCCGCGGAAGTCGGCGCCCTGCCGCCGGCCACAGGCCACGCACTCGAAGCCGGTCATGTTCATCGACAATCCTCCGCGGCCGGGATCCACCCCGGCCTCAAGCCCGACCCGCACTCGGGTCACGGCACAATATGGGTCCCCGTCTTGCCGTGCAAAGCGTCCTCGAGCAGGTGCGGCTGGGTGATGACGACCCGCTTGCCGCCGTTCTCCAGGAAATCGATCGCCGCCTGGATCTTGGGCTTCATGCTGCCCGGCGCGAAGTGCCCTTCGGCGGCGTATCGCTTCGCCTCGGCGACGGTGATCTCGTCGAGGTCGCGCTGCTCGGGTTTGCCGAAGTTGATCGCCACCCTGTCCACCGCGGTGGAGATGACAAAGATGTCGGCGCCCAGGTTCTTGGCCAGCAGACAGGAGGCCCAGTCCTTGTCGATGACCGCGCCGACGCCCTCCAGGTCGCCGTTCTCCCGGCGCACCACGGGGATCCCCCCGCCCCCTGCGGCCACGACGATGACGCCTCGCTCGAGCAGTGCCCGGATGGCCTCCTCCTCGACGATCTCCAGCGGCAGGGGAGACGCGACGACGCGCCGCCAGCCGCGGCCCGCGTCCTCGCGCATCGCCCAGCCCGATTCCTGGTGCGTTCGCGCCACCTCCTCGGAGTAGAACGGGCCGATCGGTTTGGTGGGCTCCGCGAAGCCGGGGTCGCTGTCGTCGACCACCACCTGCGTCACCACCGCCACCACCTGGCGCTCGAGGCCGTCCCGCCGCAGCTCGTTGCCCAGCGTCTGGGCGATCTGATAGCCGATGGCGCCCTGGGTGTCGGCGCCGCAGGTGTCCAACGGCACCTGGTGCAGCACCTCCTTGGCCATCTCGGAGCGCAACAGGATAAAGCCCACCTGCGGCCCGTTGCCGTGAGTGATCACGACCCGGTACCCCTCGGCCACGATGCGGGCGATGTGGTCGGTGGTCTCGCCGGCGGCCTTGTACTGGTCGAAGACCGTGGCGTGCTCGGCGTCCTTGATGAGCGAGTTCCCACCGATGGCGATGACTACCAGGTCGTTCATGAGCACCTCCACGAACCCCGGGCGGGAAGGGACGGAGCGTCGCTTCCCGAGCTGTTTCCCCCGGGGATCGAGAAGAATACGGCAAACACGCCCCTGGACGCCACGTCGGGCGACGTCGCCGCCCATCGGCGTGACGGGACCAGCTGCGCCGGGTTTGCGGACGGCCGGGGAGGGACTAAGATTCCCCGCAGCGGGGCTCGCCAGTCCCCTCCCACCATCCACCCACGGCTACACCAGCAAGAGGAGACAGCCGATGCGCAGTTTCAGTGGTCGCGACATACTTTCGCTCAAGGGTTTCGAGCGGCACGAGTTCTTCCGCGTCTTCGAGGCGGCCGAGAAGCTCGAGCCGATCGCCCGCAACCGTCACAACAGCGACCTGCTGAAGCACAAGAGCCTGGTGACGGCGTTCTACCAGCCGTCGACCCGCACGAGGCTGGCCCACGAGGCCGCCATGCTGCGCCTCGGCGGCGGCGTGACGGGTTTTTCGGACGCCAAGATGACCCGCGCTGGCGACTTCTACCAGGAGTCGATCAAGGACACGGTCAAGATGCTCGAGTTCTACGGCGACGTCATCGTCATGCGCCACTTCGAGCAGGGCGCGCCGCACGAGGCCGCCAAATGGGCCTCGGTGCCGATCATCAACGGCGGCGACGGCTGGGGCGAGCACCCGACGCAGATCCTCACCGACCTCTACACGGTCTACCGCGAGAAGGGCCGCATCGACGGCCTCAAGTGGCTGGCGGTGGGCGACATGCGGATGCGCACCATGCACTCGCTGGCCTATGGGCTGACCCAGTTCGACTGCCCCATCACCTTCTGCGCGCCGCCCGAGATCACTCTCACCGACGAGTTCAAGGCCGAGATCAGCGGCTACAGCCTGGACTGGACCGAGGTCGGCCACGTCGAAGAGGCGATCGCCGACGCCGACGTGATCCTGGTCGAGCCGGTGGTGCAGCCGGACTACACCAAGTCGCGCGACGAGCGCGACGGCGACGTCGGCCTGACCCCGGCCAACTACAAGATCACCCGCGAGCTGCTCGAGACCCGGGCCAAGTCGGACGCCATCCTGCTCCACTCGCTGCCGCGGATGGACGAGATCCCCACCGACGTCGACATCACCCGCTGGTCGCGCTACTGGCAGGAGGCGTTCAATGGCGTCGTGATGCGGATGGCACTCCTGGCTTTGGTTCTCGGCAAGATGGAGTAGCGCCCCGCAGAGCCCGGCCGGCTTGGATCTGTGGGCAAGTTCTCCTCTGGACGCCTCGGGCTGTTCCTGACTTTGGGAGGCCGGCCGGAAGTCGAGGGGCGCGCCGAGACCCCTTCGCCGTCTGCACCTACGTCGCCCGCAACCGCCGCGGCCGCTCCAGACCCAGCAGCTTGTACAGCACCTGGTCGGGGTGCGCGTAGCGGTTTAGCAGGATCATCGCCGCCATGACGTACGGCTTGTGCTCCGCCTCGTGGTAGGTGGCGACGCGGTAGCGATCGAACACGCTGGCCGCGACCTCGCCCTCTTTGCAGCTCACGCCGGTGATGTCGGCCGGCAGGCAGTGCATGTAGAGCGCCTTGCCGTCGCGCGTCTTGGCCATCATCTCCTCGGAGCACTCCCAGTCCTTGTGCTTGTCGTTGACCGCGATGCCCTCTGCTTCCAGGGCCGCGAGCTTGTCGGCCTCGCCGGCTCGCAGATACGCCGTGCGCTTCTCCATGATCGCGTAGGGCGCCCAGCTCTTCGGGTAGACGACGTCGGCATCGGCGAACGCCTCTGCCATGCTGTTGGTGACGTCGAACGAGCCGCCCGACTCGCTGGCCTGACGGCGGGCGATGCGCTCCATCTCGGGCATCACCTCGTAGCCCTTGGGGTGGGCCAGGGTCACGTTCATGCCGAAGCGGGTCATCAGTCCGATGATCCCCTGGGGCACCGACAACGGCTTGCCGTAGGACGGCGAGTAGGCCCAGGTCATGGCGATCTTCTTGCCGCGCAGCGCCTCGAGCGAGCCGAAGGTCTTCTGCAGGTGCATCAGGTCGGCCAGCGACTGGGTCGGGTGGTCGCGGTCGCACTGCAGGTTGATCAGCGCCGGTTTCTGCGGCAGGACGCCCTCCTGGTAGCCGGCCGCAATCGACTCGGACACCTCGACCATGTACTCGTGGCCTTCGCCGATGAACATGTCGTCGCGGATGCCGATCACCTCGGTCAGGAACGAGATCATGTTGGCGGTCTCGCGCACGGTCTCGCCGTGCGCCACCTGCGTCTTGGTCTCGTCCAGATCCATCAGCGACAGCCCCAACAGGCTGGCGGCGCTGGCGAACGAAAAGCGGGTGCGGGTCGACTTGTCGCGGAAGATGGACACCGCCAGGCCACCGTGGAACATGCGCGCATCCAGGTTGTTGCGGTAGAACTCCTCGAAGATCTCCGTCGCCAGCAGCACCGCTCGCAGGTCCGCCTCGGACTGCTTCCAGGTGAGCAGCAGATCCTGTTCGTGGAGGTTGGTGCTCAGGGCGCCCAGCTGCTTGATCAAGCCGCGAATACGGTCGGTCATTGTCTTCTCTCCTTGGATGGCCGTCGACCCGCTAGAGCGCCGCGAGCAGGCCGGTCGCCTGGTTGAACTGGTCGATCAGGGCGTCCCACTCGTCCACCTGCTCCTGCGAGAAGGTCTCTTTCCAGAAGTCCTCGTCCCAGAGCTGATTGAGCTCCTCGGAGGTGCGCCCCTGCTGCTCGACCCAGGTGAAGTACTTGAAGTGATGCAGGCTCTTGCGGTCCAGATAGCTCAGCTCGCGCAGATGGTCGGTGGTGGTGCCGTCGAGATAGCGGGCGGATGTCGCCAGCGCATCCTCGGCGGTGAAGGCCCCGTAGCATTCGTTCATCTCCGCCAGGCGGGATGCGTACAGACCCATGGCGTCGGTCAGCGGGCAGAACAGCACGTCGCGCGAGTCCATGTCGTAGTACTTCGCCGCCTTGATGCTGGCCACCAGGTTGCAGATGCCCGAGATGCCGAGCAGGGGCAGCTGCCCGACGAGCTCCTCGGAGACGCCGCGGCGCAGCAGGGCCGCCTTGCCTTCCGGCTCGTTGAACAGACGCGACAGCATCATGGTCTGCTCGTCATCGATGGCGGCGACCATGTCGGTGTTGCGGACGTTGTGGATCCAGGGCACGTGCTTGTCGCCGATACCTTCGATGCGGTGCTCGCCGAAGCCCAGCGAGTAGAGCGTCGGGCACTGCAGAGCCTCGGTGGCGACCACCCGAAGCGACGGGTACTGGGTGCGCAGGTAGTCGCCGGCCGCGATCGTGCCCGCCGACCCGGTGGCGCTCGAGTAGGCGGCCAGCCGGCTCGACTCGGTCCGGTAGTGGTTCTCGTAGATCTGCTGGATGATGGAGCCGGTCATCTGGTAGTGCCAGATGGAGTTGCCGAACTCCTCGAACTGGTTGAAGATCACCACCCCGTCGCCGCGCTCGTGGCGCAGCTCCCAGCACTTGTCGTAGATCTCCTTGACGTTGGACTCGGTGCCGGGCGTGGCGATGATCTCGTCGGTGCCGATCTCGCGCAGCCACTCGAAGCGCTCCTGGCTCATGCCCTCGGGCAGGATCGCCACCGCCGGGCAGGCCAACAGGGCGCAGTCGTAGGCGCCACCGCGGCAGTAGTTGCCGGTCGACGGCCAGACCGCCTTCTGGGTCGTCGGATCGTAGTTGCCGGACACCAGCCGAGGCACCAGGCAGCCGTAGGCCGCGCCCACCTTGTGGGCGCCGGTCGGAAACCAGTGGCCGACGATGCCGACGATCCTGGCGTCGACGCCGGTGAGCTCGGGGGGGAACTCGAGCCAGTTGCCCTCGACGAACCCGCCACCGCGCTCGACCGGCTCGTTGTGCCAGGTGATGCGAAACAGATTGGCCGGGTTGATGTCCCAGAGGCCGAGCTCGGCGAGGGATTCGACGATCCGCGGCGGGATCTTGCTCGGGTCCTTCTGTTGGGCGAACGTCGGCAGGATGACGTGGCGCTCGCGGGCCAGGCCGACCGACCTCTCGAGGACCTCTTCGTTGATGGACTCGATGATCTTCATTCCTCTTCCTCGGGGGCTTCTGCCCCTCTTGCCACAAAAGGGGCTCTCCCCCTCTCTTTTCACCGAAGGCGGCCATCGCTCTGCTGCTCGATCGCCGGCCGGGCGCCTGTAGAGCACGAGAGTAAGACCCGACGGGGCGAGTCGTCAATGCTTTCGCCGCCTCCTCGAGGCCTGCGAGACGCGAGCCGCAGCCGCGGCTTGGCGCAAGCGGCCGGCGGTCGCGCCGCCGGGGCCGTGTGGTACGGTCCCTCTTCACCGCAGTGGCGTGCCTGCCAAGCTTCCCGTCGAACCCGAGTTCGCGGCACCTGCGAGACCCCCCGAGGCCTATGGACAAGACCGTGCTACCCGAAGAGTTCGCCAAGTACCGCGAGCGTCACGAGCAGATCTACGTCATCGTCTCGCCGCCGCGCTGCAGCTCCACCGCCTTCGCCCGGGTCTTCTGGGAGCAGCCGTCGGTGCGCTACTACTACCACGAGCCGTTCGAGACCACCTACTACCAGGGTGCCGGCCTCGACGAGGTGATCGCCAAGCTCGACGCCCCGCTGGACCTGACGACGATCAAGCACTACGCGGCAGACACCCACGCCCATGCATTGGTGATCAAGGAGATGCCGTATCAGGTGGGGGACAACTTCCCGATCCTGGCGGCGCTGGCCACCCAGCCGCTCGTCTTCCTGATGCGCGACCCGCGACTCAACATCGCCTCGCGGCGCGAGAAGAAGCTCGAGGTCGGCGCCGATCCGCTCTACCCGTTCGTCGAGTCCGGCTGGGATCTGCTCGACCGGCAGATTGCCTACTGCCGCGAGCGGGGCATCGACTTCGTCCTGGTCGACTCGACCGACTTCCGCGGCCGACCCGACGTGGTGTTACGGCAGACCCTGCAGCACTTCGACCTCCCCTGGTCCGCTGAGTGCCTGGATTGGAACGCCTGTGAGGACGTCGAGCTCGACAACCTCGAGGGTGCCCACCGGCACCTCTACGGCGAGGTGCTGGCCTCCACCGGCCTCAAGCCCGATCTCTCGATGGTACCGACGCTCGACTACTTCCCCGAGGAGGGCGGCGTGCGGGCGCACGTCAACCACTGTCTCGAGATCTATCGCCGGCTGCGGCAGGCGCCGGAGCGCATCCTGCCGGTGACCGCGCCGGCGCTCAGCTCCAGCGACTGACCGGCCACTCTACTCGGCGCCGGGCAGGCTCTCGGCAGCCACCAACCGGCCGTGGCTGATCACCCAGCGCGGCGCCTCGTGCTTCCACAGCGCCTCGTAGACCGAGCCGGCATCGAGCACCACCAGGTTGGCCGGGTTGCCCACCGCCAGGCGGAAGCCCTCGACGTTCATCGCCCGCGCCGCGTCGACGGTGATCATGTCGTAGACCTGCTCCATCTCCGGCCGGGTGGTCATCCACAGCATGTGGCTCGAGAGGAAGCCCACCTCGAGCATGTTGTTGCGGCCGAACGGGTAGTAGGCGTCGGCGATGTCGTCC
>CALZJC010000036.1 GCA_945787525.1 Thermoanaerobaculia bacterium
GCAGGCGGTGCGCGAGCGCTACGAGCCGATGCTGGCCGACTGCGCCTCGCGGGACGACCTGACCTTTGTCATCCAGGAGATGATCGCGGAGCTCAACGTCGGCCACGCCTACTACCGGCCGGGCAGCCAGGAGGAAACGCCGCGGGTTTCGGTCGGCATGCTGGGGGCGGATTTCGCGCTCGTCGACGGTGCCTACCGGATCTCCCGCATCCTCGAGGGCGGGCCCTGGGACGTCGATGGGCGTGGCCCCTTGAGCCAGCCCGGCATCGACGTATCGGTGGGCGACTACCTGCTGGCGGTCGAAGGCCGGCCGGTCGATGCCGCCAAGGACCCCTGGGCCGCCTTCCAGGGCCTGGGCGGTGCCACGGTCACCTTGACCGTCAGCGCCAAGCCCTCGATCGACGACGATGCGCGGCAGGTGGTGGTCGAGCTGCTGACCAGCGAACGGCCGCAGCGCTACCGCGCCTGGGTCGAGGCCAACCGTGCCTACGTCGACGAGCAGAGCGGCGGCAAGGTGGGCTACATCTACGTGCCCAACACCAGCATCTTCGGCCAGGACGAGCTGGTGCGGCAGTTCTTCGGTCAGCTCCACAAGGAGGCGCTGATCATCGACGAGCGGTGGAACGGCGGCGGTCAGGTGCCGACGCGGTTTGTCGAGCTGCTCAACCGGCCGGTGGCCAACTACTGGGCGGTGCGCGAGACCGACAGCTTCGTGACGCCCGGCGACGCCCACCACGGCCCGAAGTGCATGTTGATCAACGCCCTGGCCGGCTCGGGCGGTGACTATTTCCCCTTCTGGTTCCGTGAAGCGGGGCTCGGCAAGCTGATCGGCACCCGCACCTGGGGTGGCCTGGTGGGCATCACCGGCAACCCGCCGCTGATCGACGGCACGCGCCTCACCGCGCCCACCTTTGGCTTCTACCGCCCGGACGGCACCTGGGGCATCGAGGGGCACGGCGTCGAGCCGGATATCGAGGTGCTGGACGACCCGTCACTGATGGTCGACGGCGGCGACCCGCAGCTCGACGCCGCCATCGAGCACATGCTGGCCGAGCTCGAGACCAACCCTCACGTGCCGCCGGATCAGCCGGCCTACCCGGACCGCAGCGGCTTCGGTCTCGCCGAGAGCGACAAGTAGGGAAACCGGTGAGCCCTCTCTCCAGCTTCGCCCGAAGGCTCAGACTCGGTGTCTGCTGCCTGCTGCCGGCGCTGTTCGGCTCGCCGGTGGCTGCGGCCGCCGAGCTGCCGCCTGGACACCGGCTTCATGCGCATCCCGAAAGAGGGCACGGCGGCCTCCAACAACGCCTTCCGCAGGTTCGGCCCACCGCGCTATCGGGACGCGAAGTTCGCCTACGACGGCGGCCTGCTGGAGCTGGAAGCCGAGATGCGCTACGTGTCCCGCTGAGCATGTTGGTGCCGGCCGGAGGCGTAGCCTGCTAGGCTGCGCCCGGATCTCATGATCGGGAGTCAACTCTCCCACTACCGGATTGTCGAACGCCTCGGCGCAGGCGGCATGGGAGCGGTGTTTCGCGCCGACGACCTGAGCCTCAGGCGGCAGGTGGCCCTCAAGATCCTGCCCGAGCAGTCCGCCGGCGATGCTTCGCGTTTGCAGCGCTTTCGCCGCGAGGCTGAGCTCGTCGCCGCTCTCAACCACCCCAACATCGTCACCATCCACTCGTTCGAAGAGCACGATGGCGTGCACTTCATCACCATGGAGCTGGTCGAAGGCAGACCCCTGCTCGAGCTGATCACGAAGGGGGGATTGCCGCTCCAAACGCTATTCGCCATCGCGGTGCCGCTGGTGGACGCGGTGAGCGCCGCTCACCAGAAGGGTGTCGTGCATCGCGACCTCAAGCCGGGCAATGTCATGGTGACGGACCGAGGCGTCGTCAAGGTGCTGGACTTCGGGCTGGCGAAGCTCAAGCCGGAGAGCGGGCAGGGACCCGGGGCGGAGACCGCGGTGGCGAGACTCACCCAGGAGGGAGGGCTCCTCGGCACGGTCCCCTATATGGCCCCCGAGCAGGTGCGCGGGGAGGAGGCCGACCACCGCGCGGACATCTTCGCGCTGGGGGTCATTCTGCACGAGATGGCGTTGGGCGAGCGTCCGTTCCGCGGCTCGAACTCTGCCGACATCCTGTCGGCGATCCTGCGCGACGAGCCACAGACGGTCACCGACCTGCGTGAAGAGCTACCGTTCCATCTCGGCCGGGTCGTTCGCCACTGCCTGGAAAAGGAGCCCGAGAAGAGGTTCCAGTCCGCCCTCGATCTGCGCTACGAGATGGAGAGCCTTTCGCAGGAGGTAGCCACGGGTCAGATCCGGCCGCCCGCGCTGCCGCCGAGTTCACCGCCGCCTGCGCGACGGCCCCGACGGCCCTGGCGATGGCTCGTACCGGCGGCGCTGGCGGTGGCGATCGTGGCTGCCGTCGCCTGGCAGTTCGGTTGGTTCTGGGAGCGCCTTCCCGGCGGCTCGGACTACGACTCGCTGGCCGTCTTGCCGTTCGACAACCAGACCGGCCAGCCGGCGCAGGACTATCTCGGCGACGGCATCGCCCTGGCCCTGATCACCCGTCTCGCCGAGGTGGCCGAGCTGCGGGTCTCGAGCCAGGCCGAGAGCTGGGGCTACCGTGATCGCGAGATGAGCGCGGCACAGCTCGGCAAGGAGCTGGGCGTCGAGCTGATCCTCGAGGGCGACGTACAGCAGAGCGACGAACTGCTGGCCGTCAACGTGCGGCTGCAGAAGCCCCCGGAAGGCTCGGTGTTGTGGGCGAAGAGCTTCGCCGGGTCGCGTCAGGAGCTGCTCGAGCTGCAGCGTGAGATCGCCGCCTCTCTCACCAGGGTGCTCGACGTGCCGCTGTCGATCCGCGAGCGGCGGCGTCTGGCCAAGGACCCGACAAGCTCGTTCCGAGCCTACGACCTCTATCTGCAGGGCGAGCAGTTCCTGCAGTCGACGGACGCCCGCGGACCGGATCTGGCGGCCGAGATCCTGCGCAAGGCGCTGGAGCTCGACCCCGACTTCGCCCTGGCACACGTCGGGCTGAGTGAAGCGCTGTGGACACTTCATCAGCGTGACCGGGCGACGGACGCGCTGCGCCAGGCCGAGAGCCATGCGGAGGAAGCGCTGCGGCTGGACCCCGAGCTGCCCGCGGCTCAGGTGGCCATGGCCCGTGTGCTGCGAACCACCGGTCGCCTCGGAGAGTCGATCGCCGAGCTTCGCCGGGCGCTGGCCAGCCATCCGGCGCCCGACGAGGCTCTGCGCCAGCTCGCCTTCAGCTACAAACGGGTGGGTCTGACGGCGGAGGCCGAGCAGAGCCTGCACGAGGCGGTGGCGCTCGCTCCCGAGAGGTGGCTCAACTGGAACAACCTGGGCTGGTTCCTGCAGGAGCGAGGTGACTACGACGGCGCCCGCGAAGCCTTCCTCGAGGCCGGCCGCCGCGCCCCGCCCGATGTCACCTGGCCACGTGAGAACCTAGCCATGCTCAAGCTCTATGAGGGCGATGCCGAGGGTGCGCTGGCGGAGTTCGAAGCTATCGGCGGCCAGGTCGACGATCCAGTCCTGGCCGCCAACCTGGGGAGCGCCTCGTTCTATTCCGGCCAGTTCGACAAGGCGGAGCGGTACTACCGGCGGGCGGTGCATCTCAGCCCGGGCAACCACGAGTTCCACTGGGGGCTGGGTGACGTGCTGGCGGAGAAGGGCGAGACCGACAGTGCCCGGAGCGAGTACCGCAGGGCTCTGGCGCTGGTGGAGGATGCCCTGCAGACGGCGATCGAGGATCCGGAGCTCGAGCTGGCGTGGATCTACTACGCCGCCAAGGCGTCGGACTGCGTCGCCGCGCTGGGACGGCTGGAAGGGCTGGGCACCGCGCATCCGAGCACCGGCGCCAACGTGCATCGGCGGGCGCAGGTACAGGCGCTCTGTGGCCGCAAGGAAAAGGCCCTGGAACAGGTCGCGGAGGCCATCCGCCTGGGTGAGCCCAAGGACCTGATGCGCCAGGAGGTGGAGTTCCGGTCGCTGCGCGAGGAGCCGGAGTTCCTTCGCCTGACCGCCCCGGATTGATGGCTGAGGACTACCTCTTGCGGATGTAGACCGGTGGGTCGAGCGGTATCTCGGCGCAGCTCGGGCGCTTCACCGTCAGGTTGTACTGCCACTTCCAGTACTCTTTTTCGTCGACCCTCTTCGGGTCCCCCGTGGGCTCTGCCTTGAACGACCAGAAGGCATCGTCACCGGCCGGGATGGTTTGCGCGGTCTCGAACTGACCGCCGAAGTGGTCCTCGGTGGAGGGCTTGGTCTGGATCGTCCACACGTCGGACTCTCCGTTCTTGCGGACCACCCAGACCACCCTCTTGGGCTGCGTGAATGCCTTCTTCCAGACCTCCGCCGCCGCGTCGTTGGGGATCACGTTGATGGCGTTTGGGCAGTTCTCGGATTCGTCGGCCCAGACGTAGATATGCAGGTACTTGTTCTGCGGCCCGGTCCAATCAGAGAACTTTCCTGGACCAGGAGGATGAACGGCGTCGGCGACCATCAGGGTGGGGGTGGGCGGCAAGCAGCCGGTCACGGCCAGCACTACACAGGTCACTGCGGTCAGCGCGTAACTCCTCATGCGGGACCTCCTTGCGATGAGAGAACCTGCCGCGTCGAGCGGCAGGGCACGGTCTTTCCGGGATCGATTACGGAGAGTATTACCATTCTTCTATAAGATCAACCGCTCCTGCAGCCCGCCGGCGCGGTCCAGGGCCGACTACGCGGAGTCGGTGCCGGCCGGCCGCTCGACGATGGCGGCTATCAGGTAGCCGTGGCGGCGCACGGACGGCCAGCGACGCTCCAGCCAGGCGAACGGCCGCACCGCCAGGCCGGTGAGCCGGCTGAGCGGCCGGGCCCAGGCCCAGCAGGCCAGATCCAGCATGCGCAGCCAGCCGGGTACGAACAGCAGACCGCTCTCGTTGATCTGGGCGAAACCGGCCCGCTCGCACATGCGGCGCAGCTCGGCGCGCGAGTAGGACTTCTCGAGGCCGTAGCCGTAGAGGCCCAGGCGGTAGAGGATCGCCACCATCAGCGGGCGCAGGAACGGATCGTGCCGGTTGGGCACGCCGATGACCGCCCGGCCTCCCGGCCGCACGACCCGGGCGATCTCGGCCAGCGCCGGTTCGGTCTCGTCGAAGTGCTCCACCGTGCCCATCGAGTAGGCGGCGTCGAAGGCGCCGTCGCGGAACGGGATCGCCCGGACGTCGGCGACCACGCCGCCGAACGGCTGGCGCCGCGTGCCGAACTCCCGCCGCGCCTGGAGCACCGTGGGCGTCGAGATGTCGATGCCATGGGTATGCGCGCCCTGTTCGCCGGCCCACTGCAGGATGCGGGTGTTCCTGGCTTCGTCCCAGAGATCGGTCTTGAACAGACGCTGGCTCGCCAGGTCCGGAAAGGCGGCGCGGAGCAGGCGCTTCTCGCCTGCGAGGTACTGGGCGGTGCTGACAGCGCCGCCGAGATCGGGGAAGTCGGCACCGACGCGATCCCAGAAGCCCTGGTAGCGGCGGCGCCCGGATCGCCCGGCCCGTGACCCGGCCGGAGATTCGCGGTCGGTCGCCGCTGCGGAAGGTCGCTCCCAGGCCAGCAGCGCCGGCACCAGCAGCGCCCAGGCCCGAATCAGCACGATCGGCGTCCGGGCTCCCAGGTGGTTCGCCAGCTCGCCGATCGCGATGACCACGGCGACCTGCGAGGCGACGAGCAACAGCAGCCGGCCACCGACCGGGGTGAGCCGCCACGGTCGTCCGCCGGCCTGCCAGAGAGCCGCGAACAGGCCGATCTGGAAGACCGGCATCAGCACCATGGCGCCCTGGGAGTCGAGCACTCCGTGTCCCAGGTGCAGGGCCCCCGCGAGGTGCTGCCAGAGCTCCAGGCGGAAGGGGTTGATGGGTGCCGCCAGGGCGCCCGCCACGGCGCCCACCGCCAGGCTGGCCGCCAGCCGGCGGCGCCAGCCGGGCCGACCTGCCGCGCGGTGCGCCGCCAGCGCGATCAGCCCGGCGGCGGCGAGGAACTGGTAGAAGGCGTGCACCGCGTCGGTGGGCGAGCCGACCAGGGCGGGCGGCAGCGCCAGGACCAGCAGGCGGGAGACGGCCAGGGAGAAGAAGAGAGGGCCGGCAGCGAGAATCGCCAGGACCCGCTGAACGGCGCCGAGCCGTACCGTCAGCGCCGCTGCCAGGTAGATCGGGATGAGCGGCGTCGTGGCGCATTCCGGCGTGACGATCCAGGCGCCGTGTGCGGTGCGCACGACCTGTTCTGTCACCGTGACCTCGAGTCCGACGGCCGCCATCAGGAAGGCGGCGGTGCGCGCCACGGTCTCGGCGATGGCGCCGAGCGAGGCGCTCGCCAGCCAGCGACCGTGGACCAGGTAGTACAGCGTCACCAGGGATGCCGCGATGACCAGGAAGCGAAGCACCGTGCCGTCGCCGACAGCGCTCTCGCCGGCCGTGGCCGGGGAGAGCCGGCGGGTGCCGCCTGCCGCCCCGGCGGCTACCGCCGAGCCCATCCAGAAGTAGACGTAGACCGCCGCGACGAGCACGATCACCGCCGGCCAGACATAGACGTGCAGCAGCTGGAAGAGCTCGCGGTCGGCGACCACCAGCGACAGGCTGCCGATGCGCACGGTGTTGACCGCCAGGATGCAGGCCAGGCCGATGGCGGCGCCGACCAGGCGTCGCCGCCAGGTGGCGGGGAAGGCGAAGATGGCGCCCAGACAGAGGGCCATGGCATCGGACCCGGTGCAGCTCTGGTTCACCACCACCGCATCGCGCGGCGCGCCGGTGAGCGCGCAGGCGAACCCGTGCTGCAGGCTCGCCGAAGGCACCAGGAGGTTGTCCTGGACCCAGGGGAGACGCATGCCGCCGAAGAGCAGCGCCACCCAGCCCAGAGCGCGCAGAACGAATCCGTACGTCGCCATGATCCGGTCGAGCCGACCGTGGTCAGGCTAATTGCCGTTCGCCGGCGAGCGGCCCGCCCACCAGCCCGGCACGCAGAGCACCAGCCAGCTGACCAGCAGTTCGCGGCTGAAACGGAACGGCAGCTGTGCCCAGATCGGTTCGAGCAGCCGGCCCACCGCCAGCAGCAGGATCAGGCCGAAGATCGCCGCCCAGGCGCAGCGATCGACCGTCGGCGCCCCCGGCGCGGGCCTCTCCGTCAGCAGCAGCAGGAGCAGGATCGTGCCGAGCCCGCTGCTGATCACGTTGAACCGGCCGGCCAGGAAGAAGAAAAGAGAGGCCGCCAGCACCGCCAGCGCCAGGACCTTCCAGAAGTTGTGTTGCATGGCGGTCCTCCGGAGTTCTGCGGTGGGTGCTTCGGTCGGCGGCCGGGAATCCCAACCTCATTCTAGCGCCCAGCCGGGAGGTCATTCCGGCGGGTTGTGCTCCCAGGAGCCGTAGAGCGGGTTCGGCAGGACGAAGAAGCGGTCACCGAATTCGCTCATCGCCTCCGCTCCGGCGAACCGCAACTCCTGGTCGAGGCCCGGGAAGTCGTGGATGTTGTCGCCCAGCCACATGACGATCTCGAGCGGCGGCAGGTCGTGGGAGGCGGTGCCGTCCTCGACGCTGCGCCAGCGCGGCGCCTTGTCCCGGTCGTCGCCGCGGCACAGAACGACGTCGAATGGCAGCTGCTGGGCGCGCAGGTTGTCCGCCGTCTGTGGGCAGTGGCGCTCTCGTCGGTTGGTGACCACCGCGATCCGTCCGCCCAGCTGGTGTACCCGTTCGAGGAACCGCCGCGCTCCCGGCAGCGCCGGCGCCGCGCGTCGCTCGACCCAGTCGTTCCACTGCTCCTCGAAGGGCCCCGGGGCGCCCAGCGCCGCCTCCTTGCTCTGCTGGGAGTTGCTGATCAGGGTCTCATCGGCGTCGATCGCCACCGCCCAGGTGCCGGCTTGCCGATCGGCCACCCGGCGCTCGAGCGCGGCGCCAGCCAACCTGTAGGTCTGGATCAGAGCCGCGGGGTACTCCGCCGAGCTTCGCACCCAGCGGATCTGGAGCGGCAGCTCCGCCGCCGGTGGCGGCACGGGCGCAGAAGCGCAGGCGGCGAGAAGAAGCGTGGTGCTGATGACGAGCCCTCGAACCATGAGATCGGCCTCCCAGAATCCGCCATTCTAAGGTGCCCGGCCGGCCGATGTCAGAATGCTGTCCGCCATGGGCGACGCCAAGTTGATCACTTCCCCGGTCGGCCGCCTGGCGCGGCTCGGCGGACTGGTGGGCCGGGTGGGAGCCTCGGTGCTCGCCGAGCGGCTGGTGGAGCTGGCGATGAGCGGACCGGCAAAGCAGCTGCGCCGCACCGAGAACCTGGTTCGCAACGCCACCCGGGTGGCCGAGTCGCTGGGCCGCATGAAGGGCGCCGCCATGAAGGTGGGGCAGATGATCAGTCTGCAGGACGGCCTGCTGCCGCCGGAGGTGGCGGAGGTGCTGCGGTCGCTGCAGCGCGAGGCACCACGGGTCCCGCCGGAGGTGATGCGCTACGAGGTCGAGGGCTCGCTCGGCAAGCAGAAGGTCGTGGAGCTGTTCGCCGAGCTCGAGCTCGATGCGTTCGCCGCCGCCTCCATCGGCCAGGTCCACCGCGGTCGGCTGCGGGACGGGCGCCGGGTGGCGGTCAAGATCCAGTACCCGATGATCGACGAGATCATCAAGGCGGATCTCAAGAACCTCAAGACCTTGCTCGGCGCCCTGGTGGGCATGTTCATGGAGATCGACTTCGAGCCGATCTGGCGCGAGGTGCGCGATCGGTTGCTCGAAGAGATCGACTATCGCCACGAGGCCGACAACATCCGGCGGATGGCCGAGCTGCACGCCGAGCTGCCCGAGATCACCATCCCGGCGGTCGTCGAGGAGGCCTCGACCGAGCGCGTCCTGACCATGGAGTTCGTCGAGGCGATCCCACCGGCCGAGGCCTGCTCCGACAGCTATCCCCAGGAGCTCCGCGACCGTTGGGGCCGGGTCCTGTTCGAGCTGCAAATCCGGGGATTGCTCGTGCACCGGATGCTGCATGCCGACCCCAACCTGTCGAACTTCTCCTTTCGCGAGGACGGCGGCGTGATCGTCTACGACTTCGGTTGCGTGAAGCGGGTTTCGGCGCCGCTGGCCGCCGGCTATGCCGAGCTCTTCCAGCTGGCGATTGCGGGTGACGCGGCGCAGATCCCCGGCGCGCTCCTGGACATGGGCGTCGGCACGGAGAATGGCGAGCCGCTATCCCGTGATCTGCTCGATCCCTACTTCGAGCTCCTGGTCGAGCTGCTGCGAGAGGAGCCTGCCTACACCTTCGGCGAGGACCAGGAGATCTACGACAAGCTGTTCGAGCTCGGCATCGCCAACTGGTCGAAGGCGACGGACATCACCTTTCCCCAGGACCTCGTCTTCATCGACCGTTCCCTGGGCGGCCACTTCGGCAACCTCGCTCGCCTCCGCGCCACCGGCCCGTGGCGGCGGTTGGTGCGCTACTACGCCGAGGCGGCGCTGGCCCAGGCCTAGGGCCTCGCAGTCGTGTGCGGCCGGCGCATGCTCAGGCGTAGCGCATCCACCGCCAGAGCTCCTTCAACGTCGGCTTCTTGCCGTACATCAGGATCCCCGTGCGGTAGACCCGGGCCGAGAGCCAGATCATGCCGAGGGTGAAAGCGGTGGTCAGCAGATAGCCCAGGGCGACCTGCCAGAACGGTGGCGTCTTGATGGCGATGCGCAGCATCATCAGGAGCGGCGTGAAGAACGGGATCAGCGAGGCGACTACCGAGACGGTCGAGTCGGGGTCGTTGATCACCATCCAGAAGAAAAGCACCGGCGCCACCAGGAAGATGACGATGAAGCCGGCCCACTGCTGCGCCTCCTGGACGTTGTTGAAGGCCGAGCCGATGGCGGCGTAGACGGTGGAGAAGACGAAGAAGCCGAGCAGGAAGAGCAGCACGAAGTGCACGATCAGCCCGGCCGAGATGGACGGCACGTCGACGTCCTCGGGGATCCAGG
This sequence comes from Thermoanaerobaculia bacterium, assembly GCA_945787525.1. GTDB lineage: Bacteria > Acidobacteriota > Thermoanaerobaculia > Multivoradales > JAHEKO01 > CALZJC01. Next base: position 9,973 of record CALZJC010000036.1, read on the forward strand.
CCATGGCCGAGACGACGCCCGGCAGGGTGAAGGCCACCATGGTGCCCAGCCAGACCGCCAGCTGGGTGAGGGCGGCGCAGCAGATGCCGAGCAGCTTGCCCATCAGCAGCTCGAACGGCCGCACCGTCGAGACCACCACCTCGACGATGCGCGACGACTTCTCCTCGATGACGCCGTTCATCACCTGCTGGCCGTAGAAGACCAGCACCATGTAGAGCAGAAAGAACAGGGCGTAGGCGAGGATCAGACCGGCCTCGGCGCCTTCCTCCTCGCCGCCCTCCTCGGTGATGCGGAAGGTGGTCATGCGCACCCGGCGGGCGAGCTCGCGGATCTGCTCCGGGTCGAGGCCGGCATTGCGGTAGCGGTGCTCGCGGGCGACCGCCGTCAAGGCATCCTGCAGCCGGTCCTGGGTGATGAAGTTCGACACGCTCGCGGCGTGGTACTCGACGCGGCTCGACTCCAGGGCGTCGCCGGCGATCCAGATCCAGGCGTCGAGCTCGCCCTCGAGGACGCGGCGGTTGAGCTCGGCCTGCTGCGCCTCGGGGTCCGCCGCCGCCGGCTCAACGGTCACCTCGAAACGGGCCGCTTCGAGCTGCCGCTCGAGCTGCTGCTCGAAGCCCTCGGTGCCGGGCTCAGCCTCGGCCTTGCCGGCCGTCTGCGCTGCGGGCGCCGCCGCTTCCGGCGCCGGCGCCAGCCGCGTCGCCAGCTCCGCGCCCAGCTCGCCGGTCCGATCGACCACCGCCACCCGGTGGGCCGAGACCGACTTGAACAGGAACAGCGTCGGCAGGATGCCGATGGCGGCGAGGAACAGCGGCAGCACGATGGTCGCCAGCCAGAAACCGAGCGACTTCACCCGCGCGAGGTACTCGCGTTGCGCGACGACGAACGCCTGTCTAACGCGCATGGCGCTCCTCGCCGGCCGCGCCGCCGGTCCGTTCCGAGTCTCCTACCGCCTGGATGAAGATCTCCTCCAGCTCCGGCTCCTCGGAGCGGAACTCGTGCACGGTGACGGCTTCGAGCAGTCGCGGCAACACCTCGGCTCCGCTGGCGTCGTCCTCGAGCAGCAGCCTGGCGCCGTCGTCCTGGGCGATGGCCCGGGCCACGCCGGGCACGGCGGCCAGGCGGTCCAGGTTGCCACTGGCCACCAGCCGGTAAGAGTTGCCGCCAAAGCGGCGCTTGATCGCCTTGAGCTCGCCGGCCAGCACCACCCGGCCGCGCGAGATGAGGCAGATCCGGTCGCACAGCTTGTCGGCCTGCTCCATGATGTGGGTGGAGAACAGCACCGCCCTGCCGTCGCGCCGGTATTCCGCCAGAAGGTCCTTGAACAAGCCCTGGTTGATCGGGTCGAGACCGGAGAACGGCTCGTCGAGGACCAGCAGGTCCGGCTTGTGGAGCACCGTGCCAACCAGCTGGATCTTCTGCTGCATGCCCTTCGAAAGCTCCTCGACCTTCTTGCCGGCCCACTCCGATAGCTCGACCTTGTCCAGCCACTCCTCGATGGCGGGCACCATCCGGCGCTTCTTGGCGCCGTGCAGCCGGCCGAGGAAGACCAGGTGATCGGTGACCGTCATCTTGCGGTAGAGGCCGCGCTCCTCCGGCAGATAGCCCACCCGCAGCAGATCGTCGCGCTGGCGCGGGCGACCGAAGAACCGCACCTCGCCGGCATCCGGCGCGATGATGTCCATGATCATGCGGATGCTGGTCGTCTTGCCGGCCCCGTTGGGGCCCAGCAGGCCACAGATCGAGCCCGGTTCGACGGTCAGCGAGACCCCGTCGACGGCCCTGAAGTCGCCGTAGCTCTTGCGCACGGCGTCGAGTTCGAGCAGTGGGGTCATGGGCAGAGGTCGCGCGTACGGTCAGCCGCATCTTAGCGGGCCGCGACGCGTAGATTGCGGCAGTGCGAGGAGTGATCGGCTGAGGGATAATGCCTTTCCTCTGTGCGGCGGCCGCTTTTCCTCGACAGAACGATGACCAGGCGAGCGATCGGAATTGGAGCGGCCGCCTGGCTGGCCTGGGCGGCGTTGGCCTGGGCCGCGGTCGAGGGTCGGGTGGTCAGTCGGCGCGGCACGGCGGTGGAGCACGCCCGGGTGGAGATGCCGGCCGGTGGCGTAGCGGTCTTCAGCGGCCCCGCCGGCACGTTCCGCTTTCCGGAGACCGTGTCACCGCCGGCGCCGGTCGAGCTGGTGGTCAGCCACCCGCGCTTTGCCACCCGCACGGTGGCGGTGACGGAGGCCGGCCCGATCGAGATCGTGCTGGCGGCCAAGCAGGAGTACTTCGAGGAGATCGCGGTGTCGGCCAACCGCGGCGAGGAGAACTTCTCGCCGGTGTCCGTCGCCGCCGACGTGCTGCGGCCGGAGGAGGCGGCCGCGCCGCCGGGCCGGCTCACCGAGCTGGTGGCCGAGCTGCCCGGGGTGGCCGAGAACGGCCAGGGAGGCATCTTCCAGACCTGGTCGATCCGCGGCGTGTCGCGGCTCCGGGTGCTGACCCTGGTCTCGGGCATGCGCATCGTCGGCGAGCGGCGGGCCGGGGTCTCGGGCTCGTTTATCGATCCGCTGCTGATGGGCTCGGTCGACGTGCTGCGCGGGCCGTCTTCGACCTACTACGGCTCCGGGGCGCTGGGCGGGGTTGTGCAGCTCTTCCCGCGCGCCTTCGACGGCCCGGTGTTGGAGGCCGGCTTTGGCTCTCAGGGCGGTGAGAGCTATCAGCTCGCCGCCTGGGGTGACGAGCGCTGGTCGGTGGGCGTGGCACGCCGGGACGCGGCCAACGCCGAGACGCCGGACGGTGACCGCCTCTACTCCGGGTTCAACCAGCTCTCGATGGCGGTCGGCCGCAGCTGGCGGAGCGGCCAGCGGCGCTACAGCCTCGAGGCGATCGCCTCCCGGGGCGACGACATCGCCAAGGCCAACACCGACTTCCCGCGCCGCATCACCACCTACCCCGGCGAGGAGCATCTGCTGCTGCGCTTCGCCATGCGGGGCGACGCCGGATGGAGCTTCGACGCCTGGATCCACCCCAACAGCCTCGAGACCGAAGTGCTCGAGCCCGGCGTCGAGCGCGACCTGCTGGCCAACGAGGCGTTCGATCTCGGCTTCAACTATCAGCGCCAGCGCCCGTTGGGCGATGCCACCCAGCTGCGCTACGGGCTGGACTACTTCGGACGGCGCGGCGTCGAGGCGTTCGAGCGCGCCTGGGATCTCCGGGGAGGGGTCGAGGTGCCGCTGCCCTCGCAGCGCACCTTGCGGGGCGCCGAGGAGGACGAGGCCGGCCTCTACGGCGCTTTCGAGCGCAACGTCGGCCGGGCGGTGCTGCTGGCCGGCGGCCGGCTGTCGTGGCAGCGCCAGGGCAACGCCGGCGCCGCCGAGCGCGACGACCTCGCCGGCACCGCTTTCGCCGGCCTGGTGGCGCCGCTCGGCGCCGGCCTCGAGCTGGCGGCCAACGCCGGCACCGGCCTCAGGTTCCCGTCGCTCAGCGAGCGCTTCTTCAGCGGCGTCACCGGACGCGGCTTCGTCACCGGCAACGCGGACCTCGACCCCGAGCGCTCGCTCAACCTCGATCTCGGGCTGCGCTGGTACGGCGAACGGCTGTTTCTGGCGGCCTACGTCTTTCGCAACGAGATCGACGACTACATCGAGCGCCTCGAGACCGCGCCGGAGGAGCTGACCTTTCGCAATCTGACGGCCGGCACTATCGAGGGCTTCGAGGCGCAGGGCGTGGTGCAGCTCGACCGCCGCACGGTGCTCTCGTTCGGCGGTCATCTGCTGGACGGCGGCGATGCCACCGGTGGCGAGTTGGCGGATATCCCGGCCGACCGGCTGTTTGTGGCGCTGCGCCAACGGCGCGACCGCTGGAGCTGGCAGTGGCGCTGGGAAGAGCGCGCCGCGAAGCGCGGTGCGGGCAGCGGCGAGAAGCCGATCCCGGGCGCCAGCCTGCTGTCAGCGGGCGTACGCTGCGAAATCGCTGCCGGCTTCGAGCTGCGCCTCAGCGCGCGCAACCTCCTCGACGAGCGCTACTTCAACTCGGCCGACGACAAGGTACCCCTGGCGCCCGGGCGCTCCCTGGGGATCGGCGTCAGCTGGCAGCCAAGCGACTCCTGATCCTCAGCCAGACACTCCCAGGAATCTGTGGGCTGTCAGACCTTGCAGGTCGCCTGGCCGCGCTTCTCGAGATAGCGCTGGTGGTACTCCTCGGCCGGCCAGAAGGTCGTCGCGGGGGTGATCTCGGTGGCCACCGGCCGCGACAACCGGCCGGAGGCGTCGAGCGCCTCCTTGGACCGGCGCGCCGTCTCGTCCTGCTGCGGTGAGTGGAAGAAGATCGCCGAGCGATACTGGCTGCCGTAGTCCGGCCCCTGGCGGTTGACCTGGGTCGGGTCGTGGTTCTGCCAGAAGACCTCGAGCAGCTCGTCGAAGGAGACGTGCTCGGGATCGAAGACCACCTCGACAGCCTCGGCGTGGCCGGTGCCGTCGTTGCAGACCTGCTGGTAGGTAGGGTTGTCGGTGGTGCCGCCGGTGTAGCCGACTTTGGCGTCGACCACCCCTTCGACGTTGCGAAAGGTCACCTCGACGCCCCAGAAGCAGCCGGCGGCGAACGTTGCGGTCGTTGCGGTTTCGGTCATTGCCTCTCCTCCGGGGGCGGATTGTACCCGGACGCCGTCGCCCGAACCAGCGCCTCGACGGTGCGTGACGCGGCAGATTCAGGCAGATACGGTGTCTTGCAGAGGATGGTCGAGAGGTTCGGGCCGGCGCGTTGCGGAGGCGGTGGGCGGTTGGTAGGCTGTCCATCCTCGCGGACAACGTCGCTGGCGGCCAAGAGACACGAGTGACCTCGGCATCCGCCACCTCTGAGTCGAGCGGCCTCGGATCCAGGGGGCTTGCCGGCCAGCTGTTGCCCTATCTGGGGCTCGTCCTGATCCATCTGCTTTCGGGGCTGCAGGTGGATCAGCCGCTCATTCTGGCAGACGAGGTCGGCTATCTCGGCAATGCCCGCTATCTGTCCGGCGCGGCCCACCTGCCGGATATGCGAGGCACAGGCTTCTACCACTTCGGCTACTCGCTGTTTCTGATGCCTGCATTCTGGCTCTTCGCCGAGCCCTTCTGGATCTACAAGGCGACGATTGCCATCAACGCCCTGCTGGTCAGCGCGCTCTACTTTCCTCTGCGCTTCATTCTCACCTCGGCGGTTCAGCTGCCGGCGAGGTCCGCGCGGTGGATCGCTTTTGCATGCTGCCTTTATCCGCCCCTCGTCCTGTACTCCGGTTTTGCGTGGTCGGAGAACGCCTTCATTACGTTCTATGCCGTTGCCACCGCCCTCTTCGCCAGGTTTCTCGCCACGAGGTCCTCCGGTGACGCCTTGCTTCTCGGCCTGGTGGTCGGCTTTCTCTACACGATACATCCGAGAGCCCTACCGATTCTGGTGGCCGTTCCGGTCTATCTCGTCCTCCTGGCAGGCCTCCGGGTGATCCGGAAGCGGCAGCTCCTGCTCGGCTTGTCGACGATTGCGACGGTCTTCGCGATCACCCGTTTCGTCAATCAGCATCTCAAGTCGACCGGCTGGGGCAGCACCGGCGAGGTGTCGGCAACGAAGCTCGCCGGGCGGCTGGTCCCGGACGCCGATTTCCCGGCCCTGATCGAAAGGGCCCTGGGCCAGGTGCTGTACCTGTCCCTGGCGTCGCACGGTCTGGCCCTGGTGGGGTTGATGGCGATGATCTGGCTGATCGTCAGGAAGATCAGATCGGGGTCTCTTCGTGACGCGCTGGCGACTCCCACGAGCGGAGTACCGCTGTTCATCCTGATGACCGCTGCGGGGGTCTTCATCGCCGCCGTCACCCTGAAGCTCTATAGCCTCCATGGCGAGCAGGCCGTACGAGGAGCGGACTTCATCCATGGGCGCTACAACGAGGCGCTGGCCGTCCTCGGCATCGCCTACGGGCTGGCGGAGTGGTGGAAGAGCGGTCTCGGAAAGAGGCGGGTGATCTGGCGCGTCGTCGTCGTCAGCGGAGTGATTCTCTGCCTGGTCGCGGTGGTCATGGCCGAGGTGAACGACGCGCTGAGGCGGCAGGTTGCCGACCTGCCGGGTGTGGAGCCGCAAGAGCTGGTGCTGCCTTCGCGAGTGGACGCCGTGGCCGTAGCCGGGGTCTACCCGCTGGTCGGCGCGGTGGGGGCTCTGGACCTCTACCCCATCTCCGCCATCGTGATCGGCTCGTTTGCTCTGATCACTTTGACGATGCGGTTTTCCCGACGCGGCGGGGTCGTCGTGCTCATGCTGCTCTTTGCGTCCTTTTCGTACTACAACCACCGCTACTACCTGTTCCCGCGGATTGCCGCGACGAGGCCACGGCTGGCCATGGCGGCGGAGATGCGCCGGCTCGGTCCGATCACGACCGTCAGTTACGACGCTGCGTACCGTGAGCCCGGGTTCGTACCGGCAATGCAGTTCCTGGTGCAGGATGCGATGTTCCAGAGGTTCGACAGCAGCAGGGGCGAGAAGCCGGGAGCGGAGGCCGTGATCAGCGGCACCGACTGGTCTCAGGCGGAAGATCTCGGTGCGCGATTCGTCATGTCCAGCGGCCGCGGCAGCGCCCTGTGGATTCTGCCCGGTGAGATGCAGGCCCGCCTGCGCGTTGCCGCCTACGAGGGCGTGATCCTGGGGGCGAGGAGGAGGCCGGACCTGTGGGAATCCGGTTTCTATCGCGAGGAGAGCTTCGCGGTCGGGCCCGGCCGATGGACGGACGGCGCCGCCAGCTTGAGGGTGCCGCTGGATTCGCGGAGTCCGCCGCGGACCCTCGAGATCGAGACGCTGGCTCCGGGCCGCGAGGGGACCCGTCTGCAGGTGCTCGCCAACGGCGTCGAGCTGTGGCACGAGCAGATACCACTCGAGGCGTGGTCGAAGACGTTCAGCCTGGAGGGGGTGCCGCTGGGTGAGGAGCTGCTCATCGAGCTGAACAGCGACACGTTCTTCCCCAAGGAGAGCCGGCCGGGGTCGAAGGACCGGCGCAGGCTGGGGGTCGTGGTGACCGGGATCCGGCTGAGCGGGGTAGCCCCCGGAGGGCTCTGAGAAGCGCGGCGGCGGCGCGCGCTCTTCAGCGCTTGCGGTCCAGCAGGTGGCCGATCAGCCCCAGGGCAAAACCAAGCCCGCAGATCAGCAGATACACCCAGTACATGGGCACGGCGCCCAGCGCGAAGAGAGCCCCGCGCCGGCGCAGGAAGAACCGGAAGAGCCCGGCGTTGAGGGCCACGAGGAGGATGATCGCGCCGGCTCCCACAGCCAGCAGGATCGGCCAGCGCCAGGCCAGCGGCAGGGTGATCAGCGGCAGGAACGCCAGGAGCACACTGAACCGGTCGCGGGTCTTCACGTTGAGGTCGTTGACCATCCGGCCCTGGCGAAGCATCAGACGCGTCCACGGCACCGCCCGCCGCAGGAGGTCGGTGGCGAGCATGTCGGCCAGGCGCCACCTCTTCAGGTGCTTGACCTGGAGCTCCTTGACCAGACGGATCGGGTGACCGGCCCGGAGCAGCCGCGATCCGAGCTCGATGTCCTCGATGCTGGGGATCGGGTAACCCTCGTCGAAGCCGCCCACCTCGAGGAATGCCTGGCGCCGCACGGCGCCGCAGCCCGCCCAGAAGGTCGACGCCCTCTCGCGGCCGGTCTGATGCACGAAATGGTGCAGCAGGTTGCGGTAGCGGGAGAGGAAGCCCGGGTCGCCGGGATCGTCGTCGTAGGAGCCCATCACCGCCGCCGTCCGGCCGTCGGCATCGAAGAGCCCGGCGACCCGGGCGACGAGGTCCGGCGGGACCTCGACGTCGGCGTCGATGAACAGCAGGATCTCGCCGCGGGCTTCCCGGGCGCCAGAGTTGCGGGCGGCCGCAGGGCCGCCGCGCGCCTCCCGCGTCACGACGGTGGCGCCGGCGGAAGCGGCGGTGGCGGCGAGGCCGGCGTCTGCACCGTCGATCACCGCCAGGATCTCGGCGGGCTTCGGATCGAGGCGGGACAGGCTCCGGGCGCAACGCGCCCAGGCGGGCGCGGCGCCACCTACCGGGACCACCACCGCCACGTCGGAGGGCTCGAGGGGCCGTCCCGGGGGCTCGATCATCGTCGCTTGGAGCGGCGCCTCGCCAGGAAGTTGTAGAGCGCCGCGACGCACCAGCCGAGCGCGGCACCGGTCAGGGTGCCGTAGGCGAAACCGACGAACGAGCCGGTCCAGGTCACCGAGTAGCCGGGATAGTAGGCCCGCAGCAGACCCAGTGTGGGACCTACGGTGGGACCGCCCTTGATGACCAGCCAGGCGGTGGCGGCGAACAGGCCGAAGCCGACCACCATCCCGGTCACCACGGCGACGATCGCCACCCGCAGCCGGGCGATCGTCCGTTTGACGAGGAGAAGCTCCCGTTCACTCCTGGCCACGCATGCCTCCGGTCATCGCTTCGAGGGTGGTCATGGTCGCCAGCCTCCTCTCCAGGCTGCGCTCGAAGGCAGCGACCATCAGGTTGATCATACGGGCGGTGAACCAGCCCAGGCCGAAGCCGACCAGGCCGGCCTCGATCGTGCCGATGAGCAGGCCGGGCCAGGTGACCTGATAGCCGAAGAGGTACTGGCCGAGCAGCGACAGCATGGGCACGAACTCCTGCCCCGAGCCCAGGAGGAGGGCCGCCGTGGCGATGGCCAGGGCCAGGCTCGCGGTGATGCCCACGGCGCCGCCCATCGCCACTTCGTCGTACAGCGCGAAGGCGTCCTGCAGCATCGACTCGACGTCGGTCTCGGCCCGGGACGGAGTGAGCCGGTCGCGCATGCCGTGCCGTTCGGCCTCCTCACCGCTCAGCTCCTCGTGAAAGCTCTGATCCTCGTTGATCGACCAGAGATCGAGCTTCTCGCCGGCCACGCCCCGCGCCGCAAAGAGGCCGGCCAGCATCGAGTGGTCCTGGTTGTTGTAGCGGTGCTGGCCGTTGCGACCGACGGTGTAGAGGTTGTCGAACCGCTCGAGCCAGTCGCGCAGCGTCTGCAGGCGGGTCTCGTAACCGGCGTCGTAGACGGGGTAGGCCCGCGGCATGCGCACCACCGTGCCGGCGCGGACCTCGCCCGGCTCGAACAGGCCGATGACGCCGGCTTCGGCAGCGCCGAGCTCGACCAGGTCGTCATCGGTCATGTTCCACAGGTCGTCGCCCCGGTTGGCGAAGTACTCGAGCCCGATGAAGGACAGCTCGGGATCGCTGACCATCTCGGGGCTCCAGTTCTTGAAGCTCTGCACCCGGCCGACACGGACCTCCGGCGCGTGCACGTAGATCCAGTTGTCGGGGAACAGCTCGGCGCGATCGACGATCAAGCCGACGATGAGGAAGTCGCGATAGCGCAGGCTGTCGGCCGCCGCCAGGACCTCGGCCGGCGCGGCGGGCTGCATGGCGCGAACCAGCGCACCGATGGGCATGGAGGAGATCAGCGCCCCCGCCTCTTCACGACGGGTCTCGCCGTCCGGCCCCTCGACCTCAACCGCTTCGACCCGAGCTCCCGCGTGGTGGACCCGCACGACGCGCGAGCGCAGGTGGGTCTCGATGCCGTTCGAGGCGGCCAGGTCTCGGCAGCGCTCCCACATCATGCCGGGCCCGAGCCGCGGGTAGAGGAAGCGGTCGATCAGGCTGGTGACGACCTCGCCGTTGCCGGCCCCATTGCCGAGGAAGGCGTTCTTGAGGGCGGTCTTGAGGTCGAGGTTCTTGATCCGCTGGGCGGCCCACGCTGCGCTGATCTCCGAGCACGGCATGCCCCAGACCTTCTCGGTGTAGGTCTCGAAGAAGATCTCGAACAGGCGACGCCCGAACCGGTTGCTGACCCAGGCGTCGAAGGCGGTCTCGTCGGCGATGGGGAAGAGCTGGGAGTGGAGGTAGCTCGCCATCACCCGGGCGGCCTCGAACAGGCCCAGCCCGCGCAGGGCGTTGAGCGGCTTGAGCGGGTAGTCGAAGAAGGTGTCACGGTAGTAGATCCGGGACATCCTGTCTCGGACCAGCAGGTCATCGCCGAGGATCTCGTGCCAGAGCGCTTCGACCTCGGGCACTTTGGTGAAGAAGCGGTGGCCGCCGATATCCAGACGGCAGCCCTGGAAGACGACGCTGCGGGAGATGCCGCCGACGACGTCGTCGGCCTCGAAGACCACGCCAGGCCGCCCGAGCTTGCCGAGCTCGAGAGCTGCAGTCAGGCCGGCGGGTCCCGCACCGACGACCACGGTGCGCTCATCGCCGGAGCGTAGTCTCACCATCCTGGCCGGCCCGCCTTCTCATGGGCCGGAGGGTAATAGACTCCGCCGCCGCCGGGATTTCTCGGGCAGCTCACCCTACCGTCTTCGCCGGGGGCTCGATATACGATGCACACCCGGTGGCAAGACCGACCGATCTCCATCTCATCCACTGCTCGTACCACAAGTGCCTGACGGTCTACTACGGGCGCATCATGAGGGCGCTGTTCAATCGGCTCCTGTCGTGGAGTGCGGGATACCGCCACTACAACAGCCACCTCGAGCAGTTCTGCGACGGCTTTCGCGACGACCGGCTGTCGTCGGTCAACAACCGGGCTCTCGACCTCGAGCGCCTCGGCCGGTTCCGGATCTCGCGCTTCATCCGCGATCCCCGCGATCTGGTGGTGTCGGGCTACTTCTACCACCGGCGCGGCGCCGAGCCGTGGGTCACCCGCGAATCGCCGACAGCCGACGACTGGTACTTCGCCAATGGGGTGGTGCCCGAAGGCATGCGCGCCTCCGGAGTCTCGTTCGCGCACTATCTGCAGTCGCTGCCCGAGGAGGAGGGCCTGATGGCCGAGCTGGAGTTCCGGCGGCTGCACCTGGAGTCGATGGCCCGCTGGCCGGCCGGGCACCCGGAGGTCGTCACCTGGCGCTACGAGGAGATCGTCGGCAACGAAACGGCGGTCTTCCGTGAGCTGTTCGCCTTCTACGAACTGTCGGCCGTCGAGCGGGCGTTGGGCACCTGGCTCGCCGGGCGCTACTCGATCGGCAGGAGGGCGGGCGACCCCCATATCCGCAATCCGGCGTCCGGTCAGTGGAGAGAGCACTTCACTCCCCGGCTGCGGCGGGCTTTCGAGAGCGCTCACCCGGGTCTGGTGAAACAGCTCGGATACCCGTCGGACTGAGACTCCGGCAACCCCGAGCGGGATTCCTTCGTGGCCACCATCCTCTGCGTGACGCGCGGTCTGCCCAGCGTGCTCTACGCCGGCGTAGAGCTCGCCCGGCGGCTGGCGGCCGCCGGCCACCGGGTCGGTTTTGCCGGTGATGCCGAGGCGCGGCAGCTGGCCGAGCATCACCACCTCGAGTTCCTGCCTCTCGAGCCGAGCCGCTACGAGCGCTTCCTCGAGGCCGATGCCGGCGGCGGGTTGCTCTATCGCCTCAGCCGCCTGCGCGGCCGCCGGCAGCGGGCCCGAGAGTCCCTGGCGGTCGGGGGGTTCAGCCGGGCGGTGCGGGAGATGGCGCCCGATCTGGTCCTGATCAACGGCGAGATGCACGAGCACGTCTTCGTGGCCGCGGCCAGCGGCGTGCCGGTGGCGTTGCTCAACACCTTCGTGTCGATCTGGAGGCGGCCCGGTGTGCCGCCGCCCCACTGCCAGGTGCGGCCGGGCTTCGGCTGGCGGGGCTCCCGGCTCGGGATCCGGCTGCTGTGGCTGGCGCTGTGGCTGCGCAAGCGGCGCCGGGCCTGGTCCCAGCGGATCCGGCGCCTGGGCTGTGATCGGCTGTCGGTCCTGGGCGCGCTGGCCCGCGAGACCGGCTTCGACTTCGGCGGTGAGACCGACGACGGCCAGTGGCTCCTGCCGTTCACCTATCGGCGGCTGCCGGTGCTGAGCCTGCACGCCCTGGAGTTCGAGTTTCCGCATCGTCCGCCGCG
>CALZJC010000037.1:0-26118 GCA_945787525.1 Thermoanaerobaculia bacterium
CACCGATTCCAGGCCGGCGGCGTTCTCCTGCAGCTCTCCCAGCTCGCCATCGCGCAGCGCCTCCTCGATCTTAGGGTCGCCGTCGAGCAGGCGCAGCGCCACCCACCTCGAATTGGGCAGGTCCGGGTAGATCGCGAGAACCTTCCGCGACAGCTTCTCGACCGCTCGATCCAACGCTGGCCGGCGGCCGCCGACACGCCGCGGCTTGCATACCGTGCGTCCGGAGGCGACGTCGCTGATCGCCCGGTTGAGCTCGTCGAGACCCTCTCCGTAGCGCGCCGACGTGGCGACGACCGGGACGCCCAGATCGCGGGCCAGGCGGCGGTCATCGACGTCGAGGCCCTTGCGCCGCGCCTCGTCCATGAGATTGAGGCAGACCACCGCCCGGTCGGTGATCTCGAGGAGCTGGAGAACCAGGTTCAGGTTGCGCTCGAGTCGCGTGGCATCGACCACGATCACCGTCACGTCGGGCTTGCCGAAGAGAACAAAATCGCGGGCGATCTGTTCGTCCAAGCTGGCGGAGAGCAGCGAGTAGGTGCCCGGCAGGTCCACCAGCTTGTAGCGCTCGCCGGCGGAGGAGAAGCCGCCTTCGGCGCGCGCCACTGTCTTGCCCGGCCAGTTGCCGGTGTGCTGTCGCAGACCCGTCAGGGCGTTGAAGACGGTGCTCTTGCCGGTGTTGGGATTGCCGGCGAGGGCGACCACGTAGTCGTAGTCGCTCATGTCGACGCCCAGCTTGATCAGGTTGCCGACGTGGTGGGCCGGGCACTCGGCGCAGTTTGCGGCGCTTGGATGGCTCATCTTCTGCTCACCTCAGGCAGCGCTTTCGATCTGCACCTGGTCGGCCTGCTCGCGGCGCAGGGCGATGACGGCGCCGCGAATACGGTAGCCGGTCGGATCGCCCCCCGGACTGCGGATCTCGGCGGTGACCTCGGTGCCGGGAATCAGGCCGAGGTCGAGCATGCGCCGCCGCTCGGGGCCGCGCAGAGCGGGCGACAGGGCCGCCACCGTGGCCTTGCGGCCGAGCTCGAGAGACGACAGACGCGCGAACGGCCCCTGCATCTCCTCGTCCTTGGGCAGCGGCAGCACGGAGAGGTTGGCGGCCAGGATGGGTGCCAGGACGTGCTCTTCGGCGTCGGCCTCGAAGGCGATGCGTTGTGGGCCGGACTCGATGACCCTCACCCGCATCCCAGGGTAGAGGCCTTCGGCGACGAGCTGGGCGTAGATCGCGTCGGGCTCATCTTCGACGTGCACGATCTCCGCCAGTTCGCCGACTGCAAGGTCGGTCAGCGGGCGCCCCTCGAGCGGTGCGATCTCGCCGGCGGCGGTGGGGATCGGATCGCCATGGGGGTCGAAGCGCGGGTGCCCCAGGCTGGCCGACAGCGCCTCGGCCTCTTCGAGAGAGAGGGTGTGCTCGCGAACCTCGGCCTCGTGGTGCCAGGCGTCGGGTCCCAGGCCCGTCTCTTCCGCCAGATGCCGTTCCCAGAGCCGGTGGATGCGGACGACGCGCAGGGCGTACTTCCGGCCCTCCGGCGTCAGCCGGTAGCCGTTGCCGTCGAAATCGACCAGCTCCTGCTCCTGCAGCCGCCGCAGCAGATCGGCGGCCCGGTTGCCCGACACCTCGAGCGCCCCGGAGAGGCTCTGGAGGTTGGCTATGTGCTCTCTGTACTCGGAGTCGAAGAGGTGTTTGAGGGCGTCCTCCATGAGCACGCGCTCGGTGGCACGCAGCCCGCGCAGCCATCTCCACAGCATGCCGCGCACCGGCCAGAGCAGCAGGACGGCCACGACCGCAACGGAGATGGCGATCGTCAGGGAGACTTTCGGGTCGATCATGGAGCGGCTCTCTTTCGGTGGCGGTCGGGCTTCTGCCGTTTAATCCGCCAAAACAGATTTTTAGAGTACTCAAAAAATGCCGGTTTGTCGAGTGCCCGAGGGTCGGGTCGATTCGACTCCTCGAGAAGCCCTTGCGCTCAGATGCAACACGAGCCCCACGCACCGCCGGGGTGCGAGGGCTCGCACGGCGAACGAGCCGGTCAGAAGGTCAGGCTAGCCCCCGATCTCGGTCGGCTCAGCTTCCGGCATCTCCTCCGGCTGCTCTTCCGTGTCCATCGGCTCCTCGACCGGCAGGGTGGGGCAGGTGTCGGTGGTGCCCGGGACCTCGCCGACGAGCAGCAGGAAGCTCTTGAACGGCCCCATGTTGTTCATGGCTTCCCACTTGGGTCCCTTGAACTTGAGGCGGCCGGACATCATGCCCCACATTGGGCCGTACTTGCCGGCTCCCATTTCGAGCCAGCGGTCTGTCTTGGCGAACATGGCGTAGTCGCAAGAAGAGTCGAGCTCTTCATCGGTCGCCAGGCCGGCTTCGACGCAGGTGACGGCGCCCTCTCGATCCGACACACGCAGCTGGATCTGCGGGCTGTCCGGGCAGTCCAGGCGGTAGACGCGGAGCAGCTTGTAGCCGCGGTCCTTGTCGTTCTGCATCCACTTGGCCAGGCCCTCGGTGAGTGTCGGGTCCTGGTTCCAGGCGTCACACATGCCCATCGCCCAGTCGCGGGACATGAGCACGGTGTCGGCGGCGAAGACGGCTCCGGCGGCGGTCAGGGCCAGCGCCGCGGCGAGAATCGGGACGGAACGCTTCAGCATAAGAGCTCTCATGGGTTTGTTGACTGACGACGGTGGCTGAGGCTGTCGTGAAGATACTCTCCCCAGTATCCGGCAAAGGCTAGACCTCGTTGGGCAGGCCAAGCCGCCTACCCGCAAAGGTAGTCGCCACGGGCTCGCCCGCCAGCGGGCCGCAGGTCCCGTTACTCCTCGGCCGGAGCGTCGGGTGCCCGCGGGTGCCGCCCTCGACGACGATCAGCTTGCCGCTCTCGAAGAACGGCGCCAGGTCGTGGGGGTGTCAGAGCGCCGTCACCCGTACCACCTCCTCGAAGGTGGTCAGGCCGAGGGCCAGCTTTCTCAGGGCCGCCTGGCGCAGGGTGCGCATGCCGGTGCGTACCGCTTCGCGCTTGAGCCGCGGCGCGTCGGCGCCCTCGAGGATGAGCTGCTTGATCAGGTCGTCGACCGGCAGGATCTCGAACAGGCCGGTGCGGCCCAGATAGCCGGTCGTGCGGCACTCGGCGCAGCCGCGGCCCGCCTTCACCTTGATTCGCTTGCCCTTGGGCACCGATAGCCGAAGCGTGAGGGCCTCCTCCTCGCTCAGAAACTGATCCTCTGAGCAGTGGATGCAGACCTTGCGCACCAACCGCTGGGCGATAGAGGCGATCATTGTCGAGTTGATCAGGAAGCGCTCGACGCCCAGGTCGGCCAGGCGGCTGATGGAGGCGGCGGCGTCGTTGGTGTGCAGGGTCGAGAAGACCAGATGACCGGTGAGCGCCGCCTGGACCGCGTATTGGGCGGTCTCCGGGTCGCGGATCTCGCCCACCATGATGACGTCCGGGTCCTGCCGCAGGATATGGCGCAGCGCCAGGGCGAAGCTGACGTCCGCCTTTCTCTGCACCGCCGTCTGGTTGAACTCCTCGTAGACCATCTCGATCGGGTCCTCGATCGTGGTCACGTTGATGTCCCGGTTGGCGATTGTCTGCAAGGCCGAGTACAGCGTGGTGGTCTTGCCCGATCCGGTCGGCCCGGTGACCAGCACGATGCCGTGCGGGCGGGCGATGAAATCGTTGAACAGCTCCAGCTCCTCGGCCTCGAAGCCGAGCGCCGGCAGCTCCTGGATCAGCACCCCGGGGTCGAAGATGCGCAACACCGCCTTCTCGCCGAACGCCACGGGCAGAGTGGAGACGCGGAGCTCGACTTCGGTGCCGCCGCGGGTGGTCTTCATGCGGCCGTCCTGGGGCCGGCGCTTTTCGGCGATGTCGAGCCGCGACATCGTCTTGATGCGGTTGATCACCGCTTTGTGTACCAGCTTGGGCAGGGTCTGGATATCGTGCAGCACGCCGTCGATACGAAAACGGATCAGGCTGAAGTCGCGCTTCGGCTCGATGTGGATGTCGCTGGCGCGGGTGTCGTAGGCGTGCTGCAGCATGAACTCGACGGCGTTGACGATGTGCTGGTCCGAGGACTCGATCTCGGACTCGTCCTTCATGCGTACCAGCTGCTCGAGGTTGCCCAGGTCGATACCCGCCGACAGGTCGCGCTCGGCCCGCTTGACGGCGTGGCGCAGGCCGTAGAACTCGTTGATGGCGCGTAGGATGTCGGGCTCCGAGGCGACCAGCAGCTCGATCTCCTGCTCGGCGATGCGGCGCAGCGAGTCGATGGACTCGATGTCGAAGGGATCGGCGCAGGCGACCTGCAGGCGGCCGTCCCGGACCGCCAGCGGGATCATCCGGTGACGTTTGGCAAACGGCCGAGAGACCTTCGACTCGATCAGGTCGGCATCCAGCTGCAGCGAATCGATGCGCACGTAGTCGAGGTTGGCCTCGTGGGCGATGGCGCGGGCGATCTCCGCCTCGCCCAGCACGCGCGACGGATCCTGCTCGCTGGGGAATTGCAGGCGCTCGATGATCTCGTAGGCCAACGCTCGCTGCTGGAAGGCCCGCGGGTTGCGATGCCGCGGCAGCTTGGCGGCTTCCTTCGCCACCATTCTCGTCTGCGCCGGCGAGAGCAATCCCTGGCGCTGCAGGAGGTCGGCCACCAGCTCGGGAGTGAGGTGCATGGCCGCAGTCTAGCAATCCCGGGGAGCTCTCCGGGCGTAGAATCGTCGCTCTTCTCATGACCGTCTCCATCTACGCCGCCGTTCTCACCATCGGTTGCGCCATCGCCTTCTCGATAGCCGATCTGATGCGCAAGCTGCTCGCCGAGCGGCTGCGGCCCTTGCCGCTGCTCGTGGCGATGTCCGCCGGCATGGCGCCGTTCTTCCTGATCTGGTGGGTCTGGGAGGGCGGCGGCGGACCGGCGGCCGGCTACTGGCTGCCCGGCCTCGGATCGGCGCTGCTCAACCTGGTCGCCAATCTGGCGTTCCTCGAGGCGGTGAGAATCGCGCCGCTGAGCCTGACGATTCCGGTGCTGTCGCTGACGCCCGTGTTCACCACCCTGCTGGCGATTCCGATGCTCGGCGAGGTGCCTTCGACGCGTCAGCTTGCCGGAGTGACGCTGGTCGTCGTCGGAGTCCTGTGGCTCAACCTGGGGGTGGCCGAGGCGGCCTCTCCCGGCAGCCTCCTGCGTTCCCTGTGGCGGGAGAAGGGTAGCCAGCTGATGGTCGTGACCGCCCTCTTCTGGTCGCTGGCGATGCCGCTCGACAAGCTGGCCCTGGCTGCCTCGGGGCCGCCGTTTCACGGCCTCGCCCTCAACGGGGGCGTGGCGGTGGGCGCCCTGCTGGTCCTGGCGGCCGGGGGCCGGCTGGGAGAGCTGCGCCGGCTGGGATCTCACCGGGGTCTGCTCACCCTCCTGGTGATCGTCGGCGCCGTCGCCCTGGTGCTGATCCTGCTGGCGATTCCCCAGACCTGGATCGGCTTCATCGAAACCATGAAGCGCGGTCTGGGGTCGTTCATGGCGGTGGTCTGGGGGCGGATCTTCTTTGGCGAGGGCGTGACGCGCCGCAAGCTGGTGGCGGTGGCGGTGATCGCGGCCGGGGTGGCGTTGATCACCTGGTAGCGCTCGAGCTTCGCCTCGGCCCGTGGGTCAGCGTCGGGGCCAGGCCCGCTGCTGGGCGAGGGTGGCCTGGTGGTGGGCCTCGAGCTCGGTCATGGAGTCGCCGCCGAGCTTCTCCAGGGCGGCGTCGGCCAGCACCAGGGCGACCATCGCCTCGGCGATGACGCCGGCCGCCGGCAGGGCGGTGACGTCGCTGCGCTCGTACTGCGACCGGTGCGGCTCGAGGGTGTCGAGATCGACCGAGGGCAGGCCGCGGCGCAGGGTGGAGATCGGCTTCTTGTAGGCCGTGATGACGACGTCCTGGCCGTTGGTCACGCCGCCTTCGAGGCCGCCGGCGTGGTTGGTGGGGCGTCGCCATTGGCCGTCGTCGCCCCGCTCGATCGCGTCGTGCGCGGCGCTGCCGGGGCCGCGGCTGGCGGTGAGGGCGGCGCCGATCTCGATCGCCTTGACCGCCGGTACCGACATCACCGCCCGCGCCAGCCGACCGTCGAGCTTCTCGTCCCACTGGGTGTAGGAGCCGAGGCCGAACGGCACGTTGTGGGCGATCACGGTGACCGCGCCGCCGAGGGTGTCGCCGTCGTCGGCGGCCTGGTCGATCAGCGCCACCATCTCGGCCTCACGCGTCCGGTCGATGGCACGGAGGGGCGATTCCTCGTCGACCCCGAGCATCTCCTCCCAGGTGGGGGTCGGGGAGTCGGCGCCGATGGGTCCGAGCGAGCGCACGCCGCTGCGGATCTCGGTGCCGAGCTCGGCCAGCAACATCCTGGCGAAGCTGCCGGCGGCTACCCGGGCGGCGCTCTCACGGGCCGAGGCCCGTTCGAGCACGTCGCGCAGGTCGCGGCGCAGGTACTTCACGCCGCCGGCCAGGTCGGCATGGCCGGGGCGGGGGGACTTCAGGCGCCGCAGCTCGGCCTTCTTCTGGTCGATCTCCAGCGGGTCCATGACGGCGCGCCAGTTGTCGAAGTCGCGGTTCTCGATCCACAGGGCGATGGGCGAGCCCAGGGTCTCGCCGCCCCGCACGCCGCCGCGGATCTCCACCTCGTCGACCTCGATCTTCATCCGGCCGCCGCGGCCGTAGCCGTGCATGCGCCGCCGCATGTCTCGGCGCAGCAGATCGAGGTCGACCCTCAGACCCGCCGGGATGCCGCTGAGCAGAGAGGTCAGCCCGGGGCCGTGGCTCTCGCCGCCGGTGAGAAGCTGGAGACGACGCATGGCCTGCCAGCGTATCAGCGGCGCAGCCCGGCGAACGCCTCTTTCCAAGGCGAAGGGATGCGGCAGACCTGGCCCGTCCCGGCCTCGACCCAGAGGTGGTGGGTGCGACCGGCGGCCAGGCGCTCACCGGCTCGGCGTACCTCGTAGCTGAAGCGCAGGCCGCGGCTTTCCAGCCGATCCAACCAGACCTCGACCTGGACCCGGTCTCCGTAGCGCGCGCCGCGGTGATAGCGCAGCTCCGCCTCGGTGACCAGGATCAGGTAGCCGGCTTTCTCGATGCTCGGGTAGTCGTGGCCGGAGAGGGCGCAGAGGCCGGTCCTGGCGAGCTCGAACCAGACGAGATAGTTGGCGTGGTGGACCACGCCCATCTGGTCGGTCTCGGCGTAGCGCACCTCGACGTCGACCGTGTGGCTGGTGCGGTGCTCTCTACTTGCCATCGCCACGGCGGCGCACACTGTAACGCAGCACGGTCCAGAGGATCTTGTAGCCCGCCATGACGGTGCCGTAGAGCGTGCCCGTGACCTTGGAGACGCCGATCCGCTTGCGGTAGCTCACCGGCACCTCTCGCACTTTCAGGCCGTGGCGCAGCGCCTTGACCTGCATCTCGGCGGTCCATCCGAAGTCGGGGTCGGCCATGCGCAGCTGTTCGAGACGGTCCCAGCGGATCGCCCGAAACGGCCCCAGGTCGGTGTATCGATGGCGGTAGAGCAGGCGCATCAGGAGGCAGGCGATGAAGTTGCCGGCCCGCGCCTGGGGGAGCAGCGCGCCCGGATCGTGGTCGCCCAGGGCCCGTGAGCCGATCACCAGGTCGCTCTCCCCGGCCAGGATCGGCTCGATCAGCCTCGGCAGCTCCTCGGGGTGGTCGGAGTAGTCGCCGTCGAGGAAGACGACAATGTCGGGCGGGTCGTTCTGGCGCAGGTGGTCCAGCGCCCTGAGACAGGCGCCGCCGTAGCCGGGGCGTCGCTCGGCGACGACCACGGCACCGCCCGCGGCGGCAACGCGCGCCGTCTCGTCGGTCGAGTTGTTGTCGCAGACGACGATGCGGCGCACCGGCGGCCGGGGCACGGCGGCCAGAACGAGAGGCAGCGACGCCTCCTCGTTGAAGGCGGGGATGACAACGTCGATCTGGGTCGGCGAGCCCGTCATCGGGTGGATTCTAGTGACAAGTACGCTAGACTGCCGGCCTTCGCGCGAGGTCTCTTCTTGCCCGTCTACCCCTACAACGAGGTGAGGCCGTGCCTGGGGGAGCGGGTGTTCATCGCCCCCGGTGCGGTGGTGGTGGGCGACGTCGAGATAGGCGATGACTGCTCTTTCTGGTTCCAGACCGTCGCCCGCGGCGATGTGCATCGGATGCTCATCGGCGCGCGCACCAACATCCAGGACGGCTCCGTCTTGCACGTCACCCAGGAGACTCATCCGCTGACTATCGGCGAGGGTGTCGTCGTCGGCCACGCCGCGGTGGTGCACGGTTGCACCATCGAGGACGGTGCGCTGATCGGCATCGGCGCGCGTGTTCTCGACGGCGCGGTCATCGAGCGGGGCGCCCAGGTCGGGGCCGGCGCCGTGGTGGCACCCGGGCACCGCATCCCGGCGCACCATCTGGCCCTCGGTGTGCCGGCCCGCGTGGCGCGGCCGCTGAGTGAGGAGCAGCGGTCGCTGATACCGGAGATCGCGGCGCGCTACGTGCGGCTGAAGGACGAGTACCTCCGGATGCTGGCGGAGGAAGCGAGCTGATGGCCGGGCGACTGCGGGGCGTCAAGGGAACCCGCGATCTGCTGCCGGAGGAGGCCGGCGTCTGGGCCGCGGTCGAGGCCGTCGCCCGGCGGGTCTTCACCGACTACGGCTATGGCGAGATCCGCACGCCGCTGCTGGAGGACACCGAGCTGTTCGTGCGCGGCGTGGGCGAGACCACCGACATCGTCGGCAAGGAGATGTACACCTTCGACGACAAGAAGGGCCGCAGCCTGACCCTGCGCCCGGAGAGCACCGCGCCGGTGGTGCGCTCGTTCATCCAGCAGGGGCTGGAAAGCCGGCCGCTGCCGCAGCGGCTGTTCTACATCGGACCGCACTTTCGCTACGAGCGGCCGCAGAAGGGGCGCTACCGCCAGTTCCACCAGATCGGCGCCGAGCTCATCGGCGACCCGGGCCCGTGGGGCGATGCCGAGCTGCTGGCGATGCTGGTCCGCTTTCTCGGCGAGCTCGGCTACGAAGAGCTGGTCGTGTTGCTCAACACGGTCGGCGACGACGCGTCGCGGGCCGCCTACCGAGAGACCCTGCGCGCCTTCCTGGAGCCGGTTCGCGATCGCTTGGGCGAAGACAGCAGGCGCCGTCTGGAGACCAACCCGCTGCGGATTCTCGACTCCAAGTCGCCGGCCGAGCGCGAGCTGCTCAGCGACGCTCCGCGGCTGGTCGATTCGCTCAGCCCGGCGAGTCGCGAGCACTTCGACGGCCTGCGCGGGGCGCTCGAGCGGCTCGGTCTCGCGTACCGTCTCGAGCCCCGCCTGGTCCGCGGGCTGGACTACTACTCGCACGGGGTCTTCGAGATCGTCTCCGAGGCGCTGGGCGCCCAGGACGCCATCGTCGGGGGCGGCCGTTACGACGGCCTGATGCGCCAGCTGGGGGGCCCGGACCTGCCGGCCACCGGCTTTGCCATCGGCGAGGACCGGCTGATCGAGGCGCTCCCCGAAGCGAGCCCCTGCCGCGCCCGGCCGGCGGCTCCGGTGGCGGTGCTGGCGGCGGGCGCCGTCGCGCCGCTCGCGGCGCTGGAGCTGGCGGAGCTGTTGCGCGGCGCCGGGGTGGCGGCGACCGCCGATCTCGGCGGCCGGTCGGTGCGCGCCGCCCTCAAGCGCGCCGATCGCTCCGGCACGCGGTTTGTCGTCTTGCTGGGCGACGACGAGCTGGCCGCCGGTCAGGCCACCTTGCGGGACCTCGCCGCCGGCGATCAAACAACTCTCGGGCGTGATCAGCTGGCGGCCCGGATCAAGGAGGCATCGTGAAACGACGCGGTAGCGGCAGCCTGAGGGCCGCCGACGCCGGCGAGCGGGTGCTGCTTCAGGCCTGGGTGCACCGCCGGCGGGACCTCGGCGGGCTGATCTTTCTCAACCTGCGTGACCGCAGCGGCAACGCCCAGGTCGTGGTGCGGCCGGAGGAGGCGCCGGAGGTAGCGGCGGTCCTGGCCGAGGCACGTCAGGAGTGGGTCGTCGAAGTCGAGGGCGTGGTGGCGCGACGGGCTCCCGATGCGGTGAACCCGGAGATGGCCACCGGCGAGATCGAGGTCGTGGCCGAGACGGCGCGGGTGCTGGCGCGAGCCGCGGTGCCGCCGTTCACCCCCGACGCCAAGGTCGAGGCCAGTGAGGAGAACCGGCTGCGCTATCGCTATCTGGATCTTCGCCGCGCCGATCTGCAGCGCAACCTGATGTTGCGCCACAAGGCCACCCTGGAGATCCTCCGGTACTTCGACGAGCAGGGCTTCATCAACGTGGAGACACCGATCCTGACGCGCTCGACGCCGGAGGGCGCGCGCGACTACCTGGTGCCGAGCCGGGTTCATCGCGGTGAGTTCTACGCCATGCCGCAGTCGCCGCAGCTGTTCAAGCAGATCCTGATGGTCTCGGGGTTGGAGCGCTACGTGCAGATCGCGCGCTGTTTTCGCGACGAGGACCTGCGCGCCGATCGGCAGCCCGAGTTCACCCAGATCGACGTCGAGATCTCCTTTGCCGACGAGGAAGAGGTGATCTCGGTCATCGAGGGCATGTTCGCGCGTCTCTTTCCGCTGGTCGGCATCGATCCGGCACCGCCCTTCCGCCGCCTGACCTGGGCCGAGGCGATGGCCCGCTTCGGCAGCGACCGGCCCGATCTGCGCTGCGCGTTGGAGATCGTCGACCTGGGCGATCTCCTCGGCGGCAGCGGCTTCCGCGGCTTTCGCCAGGCGGTGGAGGAGGGCGGCGTGGTGCGCGGCCTGGCGGTTCCCGGCGCGGCGACGGCCAGCCGCAGGCTGCGCGACGCATGGGCGGAGCTGGCCCGCGGCCAGGGTGCCGCCGGCGTGCTGATACTGACCCGCAAGGAGGGCGAGCTCGCCTTCCAGGTCAAAAGCGTTCTCACCGGCGACGAGCTGGCGGCGGTGGCACAGCGCGCCGGACTCGAGGAGGGCGGCGCGATCCTGCTGGTGGCGGGGCCCGAGCGGTCCACCGCGGCGGCGCTGGGCGCCCTCCGGCTGGCGGTGGCGCGGGAGTACGGCCTCATCGACGAGGATCGACACGAGTTCACCTGGGTGACCGGTTTTCCCCTGGTCGAGTGGGACGAGGACCGCGGGCGCTGGGAGTCGACCCACCATCCGTTCACCGCGCCCGATCCGGGCGACCTGGATCGGCTGGAAAGCGATCCCGGATCGGTGCGCTCGCGGGCCTACGATCTGGTGCTCAACGGCCTCGAGCTCGGCGGCGGCTCGATCAGGATCCACCAGCCGGAGCTTCAGGAGCGGGTGTTCGCTCTGTTGGGCATCGGCGCCGAGGAGGCCCACGAGCGTTTCGGCTTCCTTCTCGAGGCGCTCTCCTACGGCGCGCCGCCGCACGGTGGCGTGGCCTTCGGCCTCGATCGCATCGTCATGCTGATGGCCGGCGCCGCTTCGCTGCGCGACGTGATCGCCTTCCCCAAGACGACTTCGGCCACCGATCTCATGACCTCGGCGCCGGCGCCGGTCGACGCGGCTCAGTTGGCCGAGCTGGGCCTCGAGATGATGCCTCGCGGCGAGGGCGAAAGCTGAGCCTGCGGCGTATCAAGCTGCCGCATCCCGGCGGCACGACGCCGATCCTGGTCGGCGCCGGCGCCCTGAGAGAGTCCGCCGGCCGGCTCGGTCGCTGGCTCGATGGGCGGACGGTTTTCGCCGTTTCCGATCGCCGGGTGCGCCGGCTACACGGTGCGCTCGTGGACGGTCTGGCGGAGCGGGCCGCGCGGTGGCGCTGGTTGACCGTGGCCAGCGGCGAGGCGGCCAAGGAGATGGCCACCGCCGAGGGTCTCTGGCAGCGGCTGCTGGCCGCCGGCGGCAAACGCGATAGCCGTATCCTGGCGCTGGGCGGCGGCAGCGTCGGCGATCTCGCCGGCTTTGTGGCCGGCTGCTTTCTGCGCGGCGTCGAGTACGCCCAGCTGCCGACCACCCTGCTGGCACAGGTCGACGCGGCGGTGGGCGGCAAGACGGCGGTCAATCTGCCCGGGGCGAAGAACAGTGTCGGGCTGTTTCACCATCCGGCGCTGGTGGTGGCCGACACCGGCTGCCTGAGCACGCTGCCGCGCCGTGAGCTGCGCTCGGGGCTGGCCGAAGTGATCAAGATGGCCGCGCTGCTCGATACCCGGCTGCTGGGTCAGGTCGAGCGTCGCTGGGATCGTCTGGTGGCGGCCGATCCGGAGGCGCTGGCGCCGGTGGTGGCGGCGGCGGTGCGCGCCAAGGCGACGGTGGTTGTCGCCGACCCGACCGAGGCGGGCGAGCGCCGGCTGCTCAACTTCGGACACACCCTGGGGCACGCGATCGAAACGGTGTCGGGCTACCGGCGGCTGCGCCACGGCGAGGCGGTGGCCTACGGCATGCTCTTCGCGCTGCGGTTGGCGCGGGCCCGTGGCCTGCCAGCGCGGGACGCGGATCGGCTGCGGGCCGTGATCCGTCGGCTCGACCTGCCCCCGCTGCCGAAACTGGCTCGTGCCGGGCTGCTGGCGGCGATGGCGCGGGACAAGAAGACGCGCGAGGCGGGACTCGCCTGGGTGCTGCCCGAGAGCCTCGGTCGAGGCCGGATCGTCAGCGACGTCGGCGCCGCCGAGCTGCGGCGGCAGCTGTCGGCCTTTCTCGCCGACCCCTGGGCCTGAGCCGCCCGCCGGCCCCTGGCTCTATAATCACGCTCGGACTCGCGCATGGCTGCTCCCCGCAACCTACTTCGCCGCCTTCGGCTCCGGCAGCTGCTCTTTCTGCTGTTGCTGGTCTCGGGCATCGTGCCCCTGGCGGTGAGCAGCTTCATGCTGCTGCAGCAGAATCGGGAGATCCTGGAGACCCAGGAGAAGGGCTACCTCACCGGCTCGGCTCGCTTCCTGTCGGTGGAGCTGGACAGCTTCCTGGCGTCGATTCGCGGCGAGCTGGACCAGCTGGGCAGCGCCCTGCTGGCGGCCCCTCCGGCGGGCAGCGCCGACGACAAGCTGAAGGCCGCGTGGGTACCCGGCCATCTGCAGGAGTTCCTCTCACGACGGCCGGAGTTGATGGCCCTGCGAGTCCTCCAGCAGGACGGCTTCGGCCCCAACCTGGCGCCGGCCAGCATGGAGCCGGAGGTCGAGGAGGCGCTGCGCGACGCCTTCGACGAGGCTCGCAGCGATGGCGGTCCGGCTTATCGATTCGTTCGCCTGGCCGCCAGCGACCAGGCTCTGGCGGTGGTCGCGGTGCGGGTGGGAGACGAGGCGCAAAGGCTGGTCGTGGAGGCGGTGACGCGCGTCCGGCCGCTCGAGGAGTTCTTCCAGCAGCAGGCCCAGGGGTCGGTGTCCATCTTCCTGGTCGACAGCGCCGGCGGCATGTTGTGGTTCCAGGGGGAGGACCCGGCGCTCGAGGCGGCCGTCGTCGACTCGCCCCGCGTGGCCGAGCTGGTGCGCAGCCCGCTGACCATGACGCAGGAGTACGAGTTGGTTACCGCCGCCGGCAGCGAGCGCATGCTGGGCCACGTGAGCCCGGTGGAGGAGTCGGGATGGGGCGTCGTCGTGCAGAGACCGGTGGCGGCGGCGTTCACCGCCGTCCGGGAGATGGTGGTGCGCACCGCGATCTCGACCGCCGTCCTGATCGCCGTCGCGCTGCTGATCGCGGTGCTCGCGGCCCGCCGCGTCGGCCGGCCGATCCAGCAGCTTGCCGAATCGACCCACGAGATCGCGGCGGGCAACTTCGGCGAGCGGGTCGAGGCGGTCGGCATCGGCCGCGAGCTGGTCGAGCTGGGCCGGGACTTCAACCGGATGAGCGGCTACGTGCAGAGCTATGTCGGTCAGCTCGAGCAGGCGGCGCAGGCCAACCGCGAGCTGTTCATCGGCTCGATGCGCGCCTTCACCGCCGCCATCGACGCCAAGGACCCCTACACCAGGGGCCATTCGGAGCGCGTCGCCGCC
Organism: Thermoanaerobaculia bacterium; assembly: GCA_945787525.1. Taxonomy (GTDB): domain Bacteria; phylum Acidobacteriota; class Thermoanaerobaculia; order Multivoradales; family JAHEKO01; genus CALZJC01. The sequence continues at coordinate 13,927 of CALZJC010000037.1, forward strand.
TACAGCCGGGTGATCTCCAAGTTCCTCGATTTCTCGGCGGAGATGGAGCACCGGGTCTGGGTCGGAGCGTTGATGCACGACGTCGGCAAGATCGGCATCGAGGACCGCATCCTCAAGAAGGGTGGCGTGCTGACCGACGATGAGTACGAGGTGATGAAACTGCACCCGGCCATCGGCGCCGAGATCATGAGCCGCATCGAGCAGCTCAAGGAGATGCTGCCGGCGATCCGCTGGCACCACGAGGCGTGGAACGGCAAGGGCTACCCGGATGGCCTGCGCGGCGAACAGATCCCGCTGATGGCGCGCGTCGTCGGTATCGCCGACACGTTCGACGCGATCACCACGAACCGTCCCTACCAGCGGGCTTTCGAGCCGGACTTCGCGGTCAAGACGATCACCCGGCTGGCGGGCGCCCGATTCGACGCCAAGATCGTCACCGCCTTCCTGCGCGCCTTCGAGGCGGGGCAGATTCAGGTCCTGCGCGGCGCGCCCAAGAGCGTCGAGCCCCCGCAGCCGGTGGCGGTCCAGGGCTGACGTCGGGCATCGAGCCAGCCGCACCGCATGCCGTTCCACAGCATCACCGCCATGCCGTTCCATTGCATTCTGACCGACCTGGTCCGGGCCGATGAGGACACTCTGGGCGCCCTGTTCGTGGACGATTCGGGCGAGTTGATCGGCATCGCCTGCGCCGAGGGTGATCGGGATCGCCTGGAGCTGATCGCCGCCTATCTGCCGCTCTACCTGCAGCGCCTGGAGACCGCGCTGGCCGCTGTCGAGGCGGGGGCGCCGCGGCTGCTTCACATCCGGCGCCACGCCCTCGACGTTCACGCCGCGGCGTTGCCCGAGAACTACGTGCTGAGTCTCGTTACCGGGCCGCGGGGCCGGACCGCGCTGACCAGGCGACGGCTCGAGGTCGGCGTTCGACGCCTGGAGCGCGAGGTTCTGGGTGTCTGACCTCTGGCAGAAGCTCAAGAAGGGTCTCTTCATGACCCACACCGAGCTTCTCGAGCGCTTCGATGCGGCGCTGGCGGGGCGGGTAGTGCTCGACGAGGAGAGCCTCGAAGAGCTGGAGGAGATACTCATCGCCGCCGATCTGGGGGTGGAGACCTCGCTGGCCCTGGTCGAGGGTATTCGCCGCGACGTGCGGAAGCCGGAAGCCGTCGACTCCCTGCGGTTGCGGCAGCGGCTGGTCGACGAGATCGCCGTGCTGCTCGAGGATACGGCGGTGGCGCCGGCCGCTGGCGACGAGCCGACGGTGACCCTGCTGGTGGGCGTCAACGGGGTCGGCAAAACGACCTCGGCCGCCAAGCTCGCCCGCTGGCACCAGATGCGGCAGCGGCGGGTGCTGCTGGCGGCGGCCGACACGTTTCGCGCCGCGGCGGTGGAACAGCTCTCGGTTTGGGGGGAACGGCTGGGCGTCGACGTGATCCGCCAGGCGCGAGGTGCCGATCCCGGCGCCGTGGTCTTCGACGCCCTGCAGGCGGCGCGGGCGCGAGGCGCCGATCGCGTGATCATCGATACCGCCGGCCGGCTGCACAACAAGCAGCACCTGATGGAGGAGCTGGCCAAGATCCGCCGGGTCATCGATCGCCAGGCTGCGGGCTGGCGACGCGACACGCTGCTGGTGCTCGACGCCACCACCGGCCAGAACGGCCTCGCCCAGGCGCAGGAGTTCCACAAGGTGGCGGCCGCCGACGCGGTGCTGCTGGCCAAGGTGGACGGCACCGCCAAGGGCGGCATCGTGGTTGCCGTGGCGCGTCAGCTCGACCTGCCGGTGCGCTTTCTGGGGGTCGGCGAAGGCGCCGAGGATCTGGTGGAGTTCCAGCCCCGCGAATTCGCCGCCGCCTTGCTGGGCTAGGCTAGCGATGGTCGCCCGGACTGCCGCCGCCGAGCTCACCTTTCGGCGCCAGCGCGCCGAGCCGGCGCATCTCTGGGTCCGCTTCCGGCCATCGCGCTGGCCCGGTCCCGAGACGGCGTGGCTCGATCTGGCGCAGGGGGTTCTCGGGAGCTCCCGGGCGGACGCCTCGCTCGAGATCCCAGCGTCCCGGCTGGACGTCCTCGACGACCTGGTCTACCTGCCGCCGGTGACGGCCGAGCTGGTGCCCGAGCGCGACCGGTTGGTGACCCGGCTGGCGCGTCGCGGTCTGGCGACTCTCCTGCAGCTGAGGTTGGCGGAGCCACCGGCGGCGAGCCCGGCAATCAACGTGTTCGATCCGCTGCCGTCGCAGCTGGCCGGAGACCTGGCGCCGCTGGCGGCGCTGCCGGCCGGCTCGACGGTGGTCTGGGGACTGGTGGCCGGCATCACCGACGATCCCGAGCTGTGTCGCCGGGGTCTCGAGAGCCTGGCGCGGGCCGGGGTGGGCAGCGTCATAGCCGTTGCCCCGCGGCTCGAGCCGCGGCAGAAGCGGCTGCTCGCCGGGCACGACGAAGGCGCTTTCGCGCGGCTGTTCCACGGCGATCCACCCGCCGAACGCGCCTTCGCCCGCCTCGCCGCGGCGGCCGGCCTGGCGACCCGTTTCGACCGGCCCGATCCGCCGGCCGGCACGCCCCGGGCCGGCAACCGGCGGGTCGCCGGCCGGCTGGCCCAGATCGCCGATCTCTGGCTGCTGCTCGGGCGGCCGGAGGCCGACGCCCAGGAGCTCTTCCGCGCGGCGCGCTGGATCGAGCTGGCCGGGCACGATCTGGCGGCCCTGGCCCGTGAAGGCAACCTGGGCGTGCTCGACTGGTTGAGCGCCAAGGCGCGGGCGCAGGTCGAAGCGGCCTTGTCCGCCGGGACGCCGCCGCTCCTGGCCGAGCTGGAGGCGGAGTATCTGGGCCGCGATGGGGAGCCGGCGGAATGACCATGGGAAAAGACTGGCAGTCGTCGGCCTGCATTCTCTGCAGCATCAACTGTGGCATCGACGTGGCGGTGGAGGAAGGCCGCTTCACCGGTATCCGCGGCGATCGGGAGCACCCCGGCTCCCGCGGCTATCTGTGCCAGAAGGCGACCCGGCTGGATCACTATCAGAACCACGCCCGCCGGCTGCAGCAGCCGCTGCGGCGGCGGCCCGACGGTAGCTACGAGCGCATCGACTGGGAGACGGCGATCCGCGAGGTCGCCGACCGGCTGGTCGGCATACGCGATCGCCACGGCGGCCACGCCATCGCCTACTACGGCGGCGGCGGGCAGGGCAACCACCTCGGCGGCGCCTACGCCGGACCGTTTCGCGCCGCCCTCGGCACGCCGTATCTCTACAACTCGCTGGCGCAGGAGAAGACCGGTGACTTCTGGGTGAACGGCCGGCTGTTCGGCAAGCAGACCTGCCACGTGACAGAAGGCATCGAAGAGTCGGACTATGTGCTCATCATCGGCGCCAACCCTTGGCAGTCGCACGGCTTTCCGCGCGCCCGCAAGGTCCTGCAGGAGCTGTCGCGGGATCCCCGGCGCACCCTGGTGGTGGTCGACCCGCGCCGGACGCGCAGCGCCGAGCTGGCGGACGTGCATCTCCAGGTGAGACCGGGCACCGATGCTTTTCTGCTTGCCGGGTTGCTGGCGGTGATCGTCCAGGAGGAGCTCGAGGACGGCGATTTCCTGGCCGCTCGCACGCTCGGCTATGACGAGCTGCGGGCGATCCTGCTGAGGGTGCCGGTGGAGCAGTACGCCGACCGGGCCGGGATCGATGCTGAGGCGGTGCGCCGCGTGGCGCGCGGCTTCGCCGCCGCCGACAGCGCCTGCAGCCGGCACGACCTGGGCGTCGAGCACTCGCTGCACAGCACCTTGAACACCTATCTGGAGAAGCTCCTGCCGCTGCTCACCGGCAACTTCGCCAGGCCGGGCGGCAACAATCTGCACACCCAGTTCATCCCGCTGATCGGCCACTCCAAGGAGCCGGAGGAGGGCGGCGCCACGACCCGCGTCACCGGCATGCGCGAGATCAGCAAGCTGTTCCCGCCCAACATCCTGCCGGCCGAGATCGAGGCCGACCGGCCCGACCGGGTGCGGGCGGTGGTGGTCGACAGCGCCAACCCGTTGCAGACCGCGGCGGACACCGGCGCCTACCGGCGAGCCTTCGGCAAGCTGGACCTGCTGGTGGCGATCGATGTCGCCGAGACCGAGACCGTGGGCATGGCCGACTACGTGCTGCCGGCGTCCTCGCAGTACGAGAAGTGGGAGGCCACCTTCTTCACCCTCGGCTTTCCGACCAACCACTTCCATCTGCGCCGGCCGATCCTGCCGCCGACCGGCGACACGCTGCCGGAGCCCGAGATCTACCGCCGCCTGATGGTGGCGATGGGCGCGCTGCCGGCTCGCCTGCCGTGGCTCGAGCGCTTCGCTCGTTGGCACCGCCGGTTTCCGAAGCTCGGTCTCCTGCCGAAGGCCCTCGCCGTGACCCTGGCGCTACGGCCCCAGCTGCGGCCCTACCTGACCATGGTGCTCTACGCGACCCTCGGCAAGGCGCTGCCGGACGGGGCGGCCGCAGCGGCCGTGGTGTGGGGGTCGAGCCGCTTCTACGCGGGGCGCTATGCCAGGCAGGTGCGACGAGCGGGCCATGCCGGCAGTGGCGCGATGCTGGGTGAAGCCCTGTTTCAGGGCATTCTCGACAGCGACACCGCCGTGCCGCTCAGCACCCACGAACACGACGAGATGTGGGATCTGGTGCGCCACCCCGGGCAGAAGATCCACCTTGCGGTGCCCGAGATGCTCGGCGAGCTCGAGGAGCTCGCCAGCGAGCCGATGGAACGACCGGGCGAAGGCGAGTTCCCGTTCGTTCTGGCCGCCGGCGAGCGGCGCTCCTACAACGCCAACCAGATCTACCGCGACCCGGCCTGGCGGCGCAGCGATCGCGAGGGCGCGCTGCGCATCCACCCCGAGGACGCGGCTCGGCTCGGCCTCGCCGACGGTCAGCGGGTCGTCTGCGAATCGGCCAACGGCGCCGTCGAGGCTCAGCTGGCGCACGACGACTCGCTGTTGCCCGGCAGCCTGTCGCTGCCGCACGGCTATGGACAGGAGTACCCGGACCCCGAGGCGCCCGACGAGTTCCGCCAGACCGGACCGCGGATCAACGAGCTGACCTCGGCAGACCGCTGCGACCCGTGGGCGAAGACGCCTTACCACAAGTACGTGCCGGTGAGGGTTCGCGCGGCGGCGAGCTGAAGGCGCTAGCGGTGGGGGTCTTCGGCCGGCTGAGTGTTCTACCCGCGCGCCTACCGGATCCTCGCCACTAGATCGCTCCACCCAAGGTCCCCGGCTGGCCACGCTGCCACCTGGACGGTCGGGCGCGCTGGACGGCGTACTCTCGGGACCGGATCTTACTGGTTGGTCCGGTTTCTCGTCAGATCCGCTCGAAGCGCACACCGCGGATCGTCAGCGCCCGCACCGACCCATCCGGTGCCACGTCGAACCCGAGGATCTGGCCCGAGAGTGGGCGGAGCTCGACGCGGATCGACTCGTCCTCCACTGCGGGATCGCTGCTGGAGCTCAACATCCCCTGCCGCACGAAGAGTCGGTTGTCGCGCACGCTGACGAGGACCCGCCCCATCTCCTCGCTCTCGTAGGTCCCGGTGTAGGCGTCGAGCGGCTGCGCGAGTCTCCACTTGCGACTCGCACGTTCTGCGCGGTCGCCGGCGATCATCTTCCGCAGGCCGTCGCGGCGGTCGACGAGTCGCCCAATCGACGCGGCAGCTCGGGCTTCGAGACCGGGCACTTCCATGTGGCGGTCGTAGACGTAGTTCGCGATCTCGTCGACCGCGGTGAAGCCGGCGCCGCTGTCGTTCACGAAGACGGCGACGCCGATACGCCGTTCTGGCAGGAAGGAGATGTGGGCACGAAAACCCGGGTAGCTGCCAAAGTGGTGAACCATGCGTTCCAGGCCATAGCGGCCGATGTACCAGCCGAGCCCGTAGCTTTCGCGGGTGTACGGGCCGAACTCGGCGTCGACCCTCGCGGCGCGCCTCAAGACCTCGGCGACGGCACTTGCCGGCACGACCTGCCGGTTGTCGATCGTCCCCTTCTCGAGCATCAGCTCGAGCCATCGCAGTGCGTCGTTCGCACTCATCAACGTGCCCCCAGCCGAGTGCATCGTCGCGTCGGTCTTCTCCAGTTCGATCCTGAGCGTCCCTTCCGGAAGGCCCGAGATGTGGGGCCGGGCGATCGCCCATCCCTCGCGCGCAGCTTCCGAGATACGACTGGTCGTACGTGTGAAGCCGGCCGGTGCATAGACCTCACGCGCCAGGACGTCCTGCCAGGCCTGCTCCAGCTTGCGGTCGGTCAAGAGCGTGAGAAGGTTGTAGCCGAAATTGGTGTAGTCGAACCGCCCGAGTGGCGCCGATTCGTTCGCCGTCGTGAATCGGATGAGTTGCCACATCTGCTCCGATGAGTAGTCTCCCGTGAAGGCGTAGCGAGAAGCGATCGAGCCGTTCTGGAGACCCGAGGTGTGGGTCAGCAGGTGTCGTAGCGTGACTTCGTGCGGACGAGTTTGCGGGGGGTATGGGGCATCGGGCGCGAACCTGGCCAGCGACATGTCGAGGTCGATCTCGTCGCGCTGGTGGAGAATCTGGAGCGCCAGCGCGGTGAACGACTTGGTCGAGGAGGCCACGTAGAACGCTGTGGTCTCGTCCACGGATTCTCCAGTACGTACGTCGGTGACCCCGAAGCCCCTGGCATAGACACCTCCGGGAGTGTAAACGGCCATGGAGAGACCGGGGATGCCTCCCATCGCCGCCATCGTGGACTCGACGAAGGTGGTGACGTCGTCGGCGCACCGCAGTGGCGGAGTGGCTGAGGGTTCCCCGGCCGCCGGAGGATCCGCGCCCAGCGGCACGAGCGACATCACGGCCATCAAGATTGTCGCGGATCCGCAACGCGCCGTCTTGTACGAACTTAGCCGGCAGCGTCGAAGAGGGTGCGGCAGGCCGCCGGGGGCCGATCGGTCATCTGGCGGAAGGCGCGCGTCATGTGGCTCTGGTCGAAGAAGCCGGCGTCGGATGACACGTCGCACAGGCGGGCGCCCTCCCGCTCCATCCCGGCGAGCGCCCGGCGTACCGCGTGGTAGCGCGCATGTTCCGTGACAGACCGGCCAAAGCACTCCCGGAACAGACGCGACGCGTGGACCGGGTGCACGCCCGCGGCCCGCGCACGCTCGGCGACACGGACCTGCGAGAGACCCACGCTCTCCAGTTCGTCGGCAATTCGGCACAGCCAGGGCGGGGGCGAGCGTTGTGGTGTCTCTTCGCCGAACGTCAATACCATCTCGAGCACGAACGCCTCGGCGGACGAGACATCGCCCGCCGAAACTGCCTCGAGCAGATGGACGAGCGCACGCAGCCCTGGTTTCTGGCGTAAGACCCGCCAGGCCGCGCGCTGAAAGATCGAGCGGACCCCATCGCTTCCTCCGGAAACGAATTCGATCGAGAGGATCCGCGTCGATCGATCGACGAAGGCATTCTCGTGAACGATCGACCGGGACTTGAGCAGGAGGTCGCCTCTCCCACACCGGAGCGACCCGTACTTGGTTTCTTCGGAGAAGCCACCACTGAGCACCGCAGAGATTCGGGATGTGCGATCACGATGGGGGGCTTGCACGAGACCCGCACGGTAGACGCGAGAGTTGATCTGGATCCCGTCGAGGGAAAGCAAGGGGTCGGCGGCCGGCTCGAGCATCTCACTGGACTAAACGTCCCGAGCGGCTCGAGGGTTTCCCGGGGCTGAGGCTAGGGGATTCTCGCGACCAGGTCGATCTCGACCAGCGCGCCCGCGGGCAGCGCGCCCACCTGCACGGTGGAACGGGCCGGCCGGTGGTCGTCCATCGCCTCGCCATAGAGCTTGTTGAGGGTGGCGAAGTCGGCCAGGTCGGTGACGTAGACGGTGGCCTTGACGACATCGGAAAAGGCGCAACCCACGGTCGCGAGCACCGCCGAGAGGTTGGTGAGCACCCGCCGCGCCTGGGCCTCGAAGCCGCCCTCGGCCAGCTTGCCGGTGGCCGGGTCCAGGCCGACCTGTCCCGAGGTGTAGAGCCAGCCATCGATCTCGACCGCCTGCGAATAGGGGCCGATGGCGCCGGGTGCGTCGTCGCTGTGGTGGTATTTCACTCCACGTCTCCCTCATAGACCCCGATGTAGGGCAGATTGCGAAAATGATCGTCCAGGTCGAGCCCGTAGCCGACGACGAAGACGTTGTCGATCTGGAAGCCGGTGTAGTGGATCGGGACCTCCACCTCGCGGGCGGCCACTTTGTCGAGCATGGTGCAGAGCTTGACGCTGCGGGCGCCGCGGAACTCCAGCAGCGCCATGATCGTGCGCAGGGTGTAGCCGGTATCGACGATGTCCTCGATGAGCAGCACGTCGCGGTCGCGCACCGAGATGTCGACGTCCTTGCGGATGCGGATCTCTCCGGCGGTGGTGCTCGAGCCGTAGCTCGAGGTCTGGAAGAAGCCTATCTGGAGCGGTGTCTGGACCTGCTTGAGCAGATCGACCATGAAGAACACCGAGCCCTTGAGCACGCCGATGCAGAGGATCGGCTCGCTGCCGGCGTAGTCGCGGTCGATCTCGGCCGCCAGCTCGGTGATGCGGCGCTCGAGGTCCTCGACCGAGATCAGTACTCGAGGCCTTTTCAGGTTGACTTCGGGTGGGGTCATCTCGGCTCCTTCGATCTGCGGTGGAACGCCCGACGTCGTAGCGTCGGCGGCGCCCGCCGTCGCGGACTAATCGGCGTACAGCTCCGGCCGCTCCAGCAGCCGCACCAGAAGCTCCCGCAACCGGCCGGACGCCTCTTCGGCCGCGGCCAGCACCTCGGTATGCACCAGCGGTTCGGCGACCATTCCGGAGGCCAGGTTGGCGACCAGCGAGAAACCCAGGCAGCGCAGCCCCATGTGGCGGGCGGCGATCACCTCGAGCGCGGTGGACATGCCTACCAGGTCGGCGCCCATGGCGCGCAGCATGGAGACTTCGGCCGGTGTTTCGTAGCTCGGCCCGGCGACGGCCGCGTAGATGCCCTCGTCCAGCTCCATGCCCAGCCTGGCCGCCTCGTCGCGGGCGACGCGCCGCAGCTCCAGGTCGTACGCCGCCGTCAGGTCGGGGAACCGCGGACCCCAGCCTTCGGGCAGCTCGCCGCGCAGTGGGTTGAGACCGATCAGGTTGATGTGGTCTCGGATCAGCATCAGGTCGCCGGGGCGCGACTCCTGGCGCAGGCCGCCGGCGGCGTTGGACAGGATCACCGTCTTGACACCCAGCAGCGCTGCGAGGCGGATGGAGAAGGCCGTCTCGTGCCCGTCGTATCCCTGGTAGGAGTGCAGGCGGCCGCGCTGGTAGAGCACCGGCCGGTCCGTGTCGGCGGCCAGCAGGTCGAAGGTGTGCGGATGGCCGTCCACGTGGCCGGTGCCGAACGGCAGGAAGTCGCCCATCGGCCGGCTGTGCCGGCCGGGATCGCCCAGGTCGACCGCCAGTCCGGAGCCCGACACGACCATCACCCGGGGCCGCGGCCAGCCGCTTTCATCCCAGCGGGCGACGGCGCTTTCGAGCTCTTCGACCATGCCATCCATGACGGACGGATATGCTAGCAGCCCGTGTCAGCGGTCTGGATGGACGCGCGACAAGGTCTTCGATGCGTCTGATGACGCGATGAATCGCATATCGTTCGCCGGCCGTAGAAACCCCGCCTCCCAAAGGTAAAGACATGTCCGAGCTCGAGACCCAGATCGCCAACCGGCGAGAGAAGCGGCGCCGACTCGTCGAGCGCGGCGTCGACCCCTATCCACCGCGCTGCGACTACGACCTCGAGCCGGCCGACGTGCACGCGCGATACGGCGAGCGCGACGCCGAGGAGCTGGCCGGACTGGCCGACCCGTTGCGGGTACCCGGGCGTCTGACCGGCCTGCGGCGGCACGGTAAGACCTGGTTCGGTGATCTCCGCGACGGACGCGCCAAGCTGCAGCTGATGATGCGTCGCGACGAGCTCGAGCCGGCGGCGCGGGAGCTGCTCGAAGAGCTCGATCTTGGCGACTACGTCGTCGCTCGCGGGCGTCTCATCCGCACGCGCACCGGCGAGCTCACTCTGCAAGTGACCGCCATCGACCTGCTGGCGAAAGCGCTGCGACCGTTGCCCGACAAGTGGCATGGCCTTGCTGACGTAGAGCTGCGCTACCGCTATCGTTACCTCGACCTGCTGGCCAATCCCGACGCGAGACGGATCTTCGAAACCCGGGCGGGCCTCTTGCGGGCGCTGCGCTCGTATCTCGATCGGCACGGCTTTCTCGAGGTCGAGACGCCGATGATGCAGCCGCTGGCCGGCGGCGCCACCGCGCGGCCGTTCGTCACCCACCACAACACCCTCGACCTCGACCTCTATCTGCGCGTCGCTCCCGAGCTCTACCTCAAGAGGCTGCTGGTGGGCGGCGTGCATCGGGTCTACGAGATCAACCGCAGCTTCCGCAACGAAGGCATCTCGACGCAGCACAATCCCGAGTTCACGATGCTGGAGTTCTACTGGGCCTACTCGGACTACCGCAAGCTGATGACCTTCACCGAGAACATGCTGCGCGAGATCGTCGACCAGCTGACCGGTGAGCCGACCCTCGAGTGGAACGGCGAGCGGCTGGAGCTGGGTATCGACTGGCCGCGCCACACGATGCGCGAATCCCTGACCCGGTTCGCCGGCATCGACGCCGCGCGGCTCGAGCACGTCGCCGACCTGGCGGCGATCTTCGCCGGGCTCGACCTGCCGCTGCCCAAGGCCGTGGACGATCTCCAGCACCCGGTGCTGCGCGCCGGATCGGCGGCCGCCTACGAGCGCGATCACCCCGATCTGGAGATCCCGGCTGACTGGTACGGCCACCTGCTGATGTCGCTGTTCGAGGAGCGGGTCGAAGAGCTTCTCGTGCAGCCGACCTTCATCACCGAATACCCGGTGGCGATCTCGCCGCTGGCCAAGCTGACGCCCGGGGACGAGCGCTTCACCGAACGGTTCGAGCTCTACATGGGTGGCATGGAGATCGCCAACGCGTTCTCCGAGCTCAACGACCCCGACGCCCAGGCCGACCGCTTCAGCCGCCAGCTGGCGGCGAGGGAACGGGGCGATGACGAGGCCCACCGCTTCGATCACGACTACGTGCGGGCGATGCAGTACGGCATGCCGCCTTCCGGCGGGGAGGGCATCGGCGTCGATCGCCTGGCGATGTTGTTGACCGGCTGCTCGTCGATCCGCGACGTCATCCTCTTTCCGCTGCTGCGGCCGGCGGCGGAGAAGGACGGCTAGCCGTGAACAGGTCGGGCTAGTGGGTCGGCGCCGTCCCAGCCTGTCGCTCTATCTGGCCCTGCGCTATCTGCGCAGCGCCCGCCGCGATGCCTTCGTGACGTTCCTGTCGGCCACCGCGGCCGGCGGCATGGCCCTGGGGGTGGCCGCCCTGGTCCTGGCTCTGGCCATGCTCAGCGGCCTGCAGGGAGCCCTGCGCTCCGAGATCCTGGCGCGCACGCCGGAGATCGAGGCGCTGCTGCCCGCCGGTGCCGACGCCCGGTCGGCGCGCGCCGCGGCAGCGGCCATCGAGGGGGTGCGCGAGGCGCGTCTGGCGGTCGTCGGCCGGGGTTGGCTGATGGCTCGCGGTCGCGTCCGGCCGGTCGAGCTGACCGGCTTCGAGGGCCCGCCGCCGCCGACCTTCCCGGGCGCGTCGGCGGCCGGCAATGGGCTCTATCTGAGCGAGCGCCTGGCCACTGCCTGGGCGGTGGAGCCCGGCGATCTCGTGGAAGTGGCCTCGTCGCGCCCGACCCTCTCACCGCTGGGCCCGGCGCCGCGGGTGCGACGGGTCCCCCTTGCCGGCACTTTTGTCGCCGGCCGTACGGAGCAGGAGGAACGGGCCGCGCTGCCGCTCGCCGAGGGGCTGGCGCTGTTGGGCGACGCCGATCTGCGTCTGCGGGTCTCGACGGGCGACCTGGGGCGCTCGGCCCGCCTGGCGCCGCGTCTGGCCGCCGTTCTTCCCGAGGGCACCGAGGTGCGCTCGTGGCGGGAGCTGAATCGCGCTCTGTTCTTCGCTCTGCGCCTCGAGAAGAGCCTGCTGTTCTCGGCGGTGCTGCTGATCGTCGTGGTCGCCGGGCTGGCCGTGGTCGCCGACCTGTCGCTGATCATCGCCAGCAAGCGGCCCGAGCTGGGCATGCTGGGCGCCATGGGCGCGACGCCGCGCGAGCTGCGTCGGGTCTTTCTCTGGCTGGGCGCCCTGCTGACCGCGC
>CALZJC010000037.1:26124-33735 GCA_945787525.1 Thermoanaerobaculia bacterium
TGCAGCTCGGCGAGGCGTTCTTCATCGACTACGTGCCGGTTCGGGTCCAGCTGCCCGACCTGCTGCTGGTGCTGGTGGCGGTGGCTGGCCTGACCTTTCTCTGCGCCGGGGTCGCGGCGCGGCAGGCAACCGTCCTGAGCCCGGTCGAGGCGCTGCGGCGAGGAGTGTCGCGGTCCGCGCCCGCGGCGTCTGCAAGTCGTATCGTGACGGGGCGCGTCGCACCGAGGTGCTGCGCGGCGTCGACCTGGATCTCGAGCCCGGCGAGCTGACGGCGATCGTCGGACCGTCGGGCTCGGGCAAATCGACGCTCCTGCACCTGCTGGGTGGCCTCGACGTTGCGGACGCCGGCGAGATCGAGGTCGCCGGCAGGCGCCTCGACCGGCTGACCGCCGCCGAGCTGGCGGTGTTCCGCAATCGCACCATCGGCTTCGTCTTTCAGTTTCAGGAGCTGCTGCCGGACTTCACGGCGGTCGAGAACGTGATGATGCCGGGCCGCATCGCGGGCCACGATCTGGCCGGGCTGGAGAGGCGCGCGACGGCGCTTCTGGCCGAAGTGGAGATGGAGCAGCGCCAGCACGGCTTCCCGTCGCAGCTCTCGGGCGGCGAGCGCCAGCGGGTGGCGTTGTGCCGGGCGCTGCTCCTGGAGCCGCCGCTGCTGCTCGCCGACGAGCCCACCGGCAACCTGGATCCCGAGTCCGGCGAGCGCGTTTTCGACCTCCTCATCCGCCTCCAGAAACGACGCGGAACAACCGCCTTGGTGGTCACCCACAACCCCGAGCTAGCGGGCCGGTGTGCTAGACTGCTGCGTCTCGAGGGCGGTGTTTTGAGGCCGGAAAGCCACTGATTCCGGGCCTCGACGGCCTTGGAGCACGCGATTCCAGCCCCGGGCCCCAGGTATGTTCGAAAAGTACAACGAGAAGGCCCGCCGCGCGCTGTTCTTCGCGCGCTACGAGGCCAGCAAGCTCGGCAGCCGCGTGATCGAGTCGGAGCACATCCTGCTCGGCATCCTGCGTGAAGGCGAGGAGTCGGTCAACGAGCTCTTCCAGCGCTTTGCGGTCAAGCCGGAGATCATCCGGCGCGAGATCGAGGGCGAGCGGGTGTTCGTCGAGCGTATCTCGTCGACCGCCGAGCTGCCGCTGTCCGAGGAGTCGAAGAAGATCCTGGCCTATGCCTCGCACGAGGCCGAGAGCATGCTGCACTCGACCGTCGGCTCGGAGCATCTGCTGATCGGCATTCTGCGGGTCGAGAGCTGTCTGGCGGCGCGCATCCTCAAGCAGCAGGGCGTCGAGCTGGCGAATCTGCGCGAAGAGGTGTTGTCGGTCGCCCAGGAGCGCGAGGCTTCGCAGCAGAAGAAGGAGCTGCCTTTCCTCGCCGAGTACGGCCGCGATCTGACCCTGCTGGCGGCGCAGGGATCCTTCGACCCGCTGATCGGCCGCAACGAAGAGGACGAGCGCATCATCCAGGTGCTGTCGCGGCGCACCAAGAACAACCCGATCCTGCTGGGTGAGCCGGGGGTGGGCAAGACGGCGATCGTCGAGGGGCTGGCGCAACGCGCCGCCGAGGGCCGGGTGCCGATCTTCCTGGCGCAGAAGAAGATGGTGGCGCTGGATCTGTCGCTGATCGTCGCCGGCACCAAGTACCGCGGTCAGTTCGAAGAACGGCTGAAGGGCATCCTCAAGGAGCTCAAGGACAATCCCGACGTCATCGTCTTCATCGACGAGATCCACTCGTTGATCGGCGCCGGCTCGGCGGAGGGATCGCTAGACGCGGCCAACATCCTCAAGCCGGCCCTGTCGCGCGGCGAGGTCTCCTGCATCGGCGCCACCACGCTCAAGGAGTATCGCAAGTACATCGAGAAGGACCGCTCGCTGTTGCGGCGCTTCCAGTCGATCCAGATCGCGCCGCCGACCGACGCGCAGGTGTTGCAGATCCTGGAAGGCATCAAGAGCCGCTACGAGGCGTTCCACAAGGTGACCTACACCGCCGGGGCGCTGCGCGCGGCGATCTACCAATCGAGCCGCTACATCACCGACCGCCAGCAGCCCGACAAGGCGATCGACGTGATCGACGAAGCCGGTGCCAAAGTCAAGCTGCGCCGGGTCCGCGACACCCAGAGCCTGCGACAGCTGGAACGCGAGTTGCAGGAGGTCGTCAAGGACATGAAGGCGGCGATCTCCGACAAGGAGTTCGAGAGCGCGGTCGAGCTGCGAGAGCAGGAGATCGATCTCCGCGAGCACTTCGAGCGCATGCGGGCCGCCTCCGACGGTGAGGACGCGCTGCAGGTCAACGAGCGTGACATCGAGGACGTGATCGCCTCCTGGACCGGTATCCCGGTGGCGACGCTGCAGAGCGACGAGGCGAAGAAGCTGGCGGGCATGGAGGAGTCGCTGCGACGCTGGGTGGTGGGCCAGGACCACGCCATCAACTCGATCAGCCGGGCGATCCGGCGTTCCCGTCTGGGGGTCAGCAACCCGCAGCGGCCGGTCGGCTCTTTCATCTTCCTCGGCCCCTCGGGAGTCGGCAAGACGGAAGTGGCGCGGCGTCTGGCCGAGTTCCTGTTCGGCAGCCAGCAGTCGCTGGTGCGGTTCGACATGAGCGAGTACATGGAGAAGCACGCCGTGTCGAAGATGATCGGCTCGCCGCCGGGCTACATCGGCCACGACGAGGGCGGCCAGCTGACCGAGCGCATCCGCCGGCAGCCCTACTCGGTCGTGCTGTTCGACGAGATCGAAAAAGCCCATCCCGACGTTTCCAACCTGCTGTTGCAGATCCTCGAAGACGGCATGCTCACCGATGCCTACGGCAACCGGGTGGACTTCAAGAACGCGCTCGTCCTGATGACCTCGAACCTCGGCAGCAAACTGGTGCTGCGCGGCGGCCGCATGGGCTTCGCGGAGGCCGACGAGGAGCGCTCGTTCGAGCGTCTCGAGCAGGAGATCCTGGGCGAGTTGAGGCACAACTTCAGCCCCGAGTTCATGAATCGCATGGATGAGGTCATCGTCTTCAATCCGCTGGGTCACGAAGAGCTGCGTGCGATCGTCGACATCCTGCTGTACGAGGTCAATGTCACGCTGGCGGAGCGCGGCCTCGAGGTCGACGTGTCCAAGCAGGCCCGGGAGTGGTTGCTGGAGCGGGCCAAGGTCGAGCCCTCTACCGGCGCCCGTCCGCTGCGGCGGACGATCCAGCGGCATATCCAGGACGCGGTCTCCGAGATACTGATCAGCCGCCACGGTGTGGAAACCGGCAAGATCCGGGTGACCGTCGAAGGCGACGAGCTGCGGCTCGCGCCGACGGCGCCGGAACCGGCAGTCAGCGAGAGCTAGGCGATGCGCTGCCGCAGCCTGATCGGGCGAGTCGTGGTCGCTTGCGCGCTGCTTTGCGCGCCGGTCGGCCGGGGGCTCGCGGCGCAGGAGCTCAACGGTGCGGCCGTCGTCTCGATCGACTTCGAGGGGCTGGCGACATTGACCCCGGACACCGTCGAGTTCTATCTCGGCCTGGAACGGGGAGAGCGGCTCGACTGGCGGCGGCTCGACGAGGCGATCCGTGAGCTTTGGGAGCGCCGGCTGATCGACGACATCAAGATCGAAGCGACCGCGGTGGAGGGCGGCGCGGCGCTGAAGATCATCCTGGTCGAGCGCCCCATCCTGGTGGGAATCGAGTACCAGGGCATGAAGCGGGTGAGCCGCAACGACATCGCCGACCGCATCATCAAGGACCGCATCCGGGTTCGCGAGGGCGATCCGTTGAGCCAGGGCGAACTGCTGCGACTCAAGGCGGCGGTGGAGGCGATCTACCGCGAGAAGGGCTATCGGCTGGCCGAGGCGAGCTTCTCCATCGAGGAGGTCTCGCTGGGTGATCGCCGGGTCTACTTCTCGATCGACGAAGGCGACAAGGTGCGCATCGCGGAGATCGACTTCGAGGGCAACACGGTCTACGGTGACCGCCGCCTGCAGCTGACCATGCGCAAGACCAAGGAGGCCGGGCTGCTCAGCCGGCTGCTCAAGAAAGACGTATTCAACGTCGCCACCTTCGAGGAGGATCTCGTCAAGATCCGCGACATCTACACCAAGGTCGGCTACAAGAACGTCCTGCTCGGCGAGCCGCAGATCGAGATCAAGGCGACCCGGCCCGGGGCCGCCACCCTCGAAGAGCAGCGGCGGCGGCTGTTCATCACCGTGCCGGTGGAAGAGGGCGACCGCTGGCGGCTGGGCGACATCACCATCGAGGGCAACGACAAGTACCCCGATGAGCTGCTGCTGCCGCAGTTCGAGAAGCCGCGCGGCGGCTGGCTGCGCTCGAAGGTGATCGACAACGGCGTCGAGGCGATCAACGAGATCTACAACAACACCGGCCACCTGTTCGTCCGGGTGACGCCCGAGCTGCGCGAGCGAAACGGCGCGCAGATCGCGGACCTGGTTGTGCACGTCGACGAGGGCGATCAGTACAAGGTCGGGCGGATCGAGTTCCAGGGCAACACCAAGACGCGCGACAAGGTGATCCGCCGCAACATGGGGGTGCAGGAGGGGCGGCTGCTCAACGCCGGCGCGCTGCGCAACAGCCTGCTGCGGATCCGCCAGCTCGAGTTCTTCAAGGTCGACGAAGAGGACCCGGTCCAGTTCGATTTCGACAACGAGGAGAAAGAGGTCAACCTCAACATCAAGGGCGAAGAGGGTGACCGCACGGAACTGCTGTTTGGCGGCGGCTTCAGCGAGCTCGACGGCCTGTTCGGACAGTTCCAGTTCAAGACCCGCAACTTCCTCGGTCGCGGCGAGACGCTGGCGGCCTCGCTGCAGTCCGGGCGCCGCCAGGACGTCTTCGACGTGTCCTACTTCATCCCGTTCTTTCTCGACCGGCCTCAGAACGTCGGCATCCAGGCGTTCCAGCGGCGGCTCGACTACGACCTGCTCGGGGGCCAGAGGATCTTCCAGGATTCCACCGGCGGCACGGTTTCATATGGCCGCAACCTGGGCCTCTTCCGCAACGTCACGATCGCCCTCAGCAGCTCCGAAACCTCCGATCGGCGCTCTTTTCTGCTGCTGGATGGCACCTTCGCCGAGCAGGAGTTCGATCGCAGCATCAATTCGGTGCGCCTCAGCTTCGGCTACGACCGGCGCGACAGCCGGCTCCAGCCGACCACCGGCATGAGGTACTCCGCCAGTGTCGACTACGCCGGCGACGTGCTCGGCGGCACGACCTGGTACGTGCGCCCGCGCGCCACCTTCAGCCTGTACAAGCCGTTGACCCAGGGCGGTTTCAAGTCGGTCGGCGCGATCAACGTCGAGGCGGCCTACATCGAGCCGCTGGGCGGTCGAGAGCTGTTCTTCCTCGATCGCTTCTATCTCGGCGGCGAGACCAGTGTGCGCGGTTTCCAGTTCCGCTCGATCTGGGTGCGGGACGAGAACGACGTGACCCAGGTGGACGAGTCGGGCTTTCCGCTCGGCGGAGATCGTTCGTTGCAGCTCAACGCCGAGTTCATCGTGCTCGTCGGCGGTCCGTTCCGCATCATCGCCTTCGCCGACGCCGGCAAGGTCTGGGGCGAGAGCCAGACGCTCGATTTCGGCGGTTTTCGCACCAGCGCCGGGGTCGAGATGCAGGTCAACGTGCCGCTGTTCGGCGCCCCCCTGCGTTTCATCTACTCGCGGAATCTGGATCCGTTGCCCGACGACCGTTTCGACACCTTCCAGTTCAGTGTGGGACCCAGTTTTTGAGTAGCGCCGGCGGGTCGGTCTCGCGATGGCGGCCGCCGGCGTAGAGGCCGCGTGACCGATCGCGGGCCGACGCACCGCCACCGACGGGGTGGGCGCTCGCGCCCTGCCGCCAACAAGCTCCAGGGAGACAGCAGTTGAACGAACAACAGCCGTTCATGGATACCGAGTGGATCCGCTCGGTCTTGCCGCACCGCTATCCGATTCTGCTCGTCGATCGCGTGCTCGAGCTGGTGCCGGACGAGCGGATCGTGGCGCTCAAGAACGTTACGATCAACGAGCACTTCTTCGAAGGCCACTTTCCCGGCCGCCCGGTGATGCCGGGGGTGTTGATCATCGAGGGCCTCGCCCAGGCCGGCGGCATCCTGCTGCTCGGCGAACCGGAGAGGCAGGCCGGCAAGCTGGTCTATTTCATGTCTATCGAGCGGGCGCGATTCCGCCGGCCGGTAGTGCCCGGCGACCAGCTGCGCTATGAGGTCGAGGTCCTGCGGCTGCGCGAAAGCCACGCCAAGCTGCAGGGTCGCGCTCTCGTCGACGGTCAGGTGGCCGCCGAGGCGATCGTCTCGTCGGTTCTTGTTGACCGCTAGGAGGTCTGTATGCCCACCGCGATCCATCCCACGGCCGTGGTCGATCCTGGTGCCGCGCTCGGCGAGAACGTCGAGATCGGACCGTACGCGGTCGTCGGCGCCGAGGTCGAGATCGGTGACCGCTGCCAGATCGACTCCGGCGCCCAGATCGCCGGGCCGACGGTGCTCGGTCCCGACAACCGGATCTTCTCGCACGCCTGTATCGGCTTCGACCCTCAGGACAAGAAGTTCCAGGGCGAGCGCACCACGCTCGAGGTTGGCCGGGCCAATGTCTTCCGCGAGTTCTGCACCGTGCACCGGGGCACCGGTCTCGGCGGTGGGGTGACGGCGATCGGTGACCGCAACCTGCTCATGGCCTACGTGCACGTGGCGCACGATTGCCGCCTGGGCGACGAGACGGTCCTGGCCAACAACGCCACTCTGGCCGGTCACGTGGAGGTGCACGATCACGCGACCCTGGCCGCATTCGGCGGCGTCCAGCAGTTCTGCCGCATCGGTCGCTACGCCTATGTCGGCGGCTATACCGTGATCACCATCGACGTCCTGCCGTTCTCGCGCGCGGTGGGCCTCAAGGCGGCCTTTCTCGGTCTCAATCGGGTCGGGCTGGAGCGCCAGGGCTTCTCCCGGGAGCAGATGCGGCGGGTGGAGGCCGCTCTGCGACTCCTGGTGCGGGCCGGCCTGAACGCCACCCAGGCGCTGGAAAGACTGCGCGCCGAGCATGCCGGGGACGAGCACATCGACTACCTGATCGACTTCGTGAGCACTGCGGAGCGTGGCTTCATCAAGGCGCTTCCGGGGCGCCGCGGGGCACGAGGAGAGGGCAGTGACGCTGCCGACTGAGCGGATCAGGATCGGCGTCGTCGGTACCGGCGCCATGGGCGCCAACCACGTGCGGGT
Source organism: Thermoanaerobaculia bacterium (assembly GCA_945787525.1). Classification (GTDB taxonomy): domain Bacteria; phylum Acidobacteriota; class Thermoanaerobaculia; order Multivoradales; family JAHEKO01; genus CALZJC01. The sequence continues at coordinate 33,314 of CALZJC010000037.1, forward strand.
GCTTTCGCGAATGACCTGTGCGGAGTTGGCGGGCGTCTACGACGTGATGCCGGAGAAGGCCGCCAGCTTGGCGGCCAATCACGGCACCAGGGCCTTTGCCGAGCTCCCCGAGCTGGTCGACGCCGTCGACGGCGTGGTGCTGGCGACCCCGACCGTTTCGCATGCCGAGGTCGGCTGCGAGATCCTGCGCCGCGGGCGACATCTGCTGGTCGAGAAGCCGATCGCCGACAGCGTGGCGGCGGCCGACGATCTCCTCGCGGCGGCCGGAGACCGGCAGCTGGCGATCGGCCACGTCGAGTTCTACAACCCGGCGGTGCAGGCGCTGCTTGCCGGCGACATCGGCCAGCCAGGCTTCGTCGAGATCCATCGCCTGGCGGCCTTCTCGCGGCGCAGCCTGGACATCGACGTGGTCCTCGACCTGA
>CALZJC010000038.1 GCA_945787525.1 Thermoanaerobaculia bacterium
CGCTGGCCCTTGATGCCTTGAAGGGTCTCGTCGCGCGCCGCCGCGAACCGCTGCGGGTCGAAGCGCTGCCGGTCGCTGACCTCGAACAGGATGAGGTTGTTGCCCACCGCCACCGGGCCGCCGATCTGCCCGCTATCGAGCGCCAGGGCGGCGGCGGTCAGCGCGGGTTGATTGCCCAGCGCGGATATCCGGCCATCGCTGCCGATCGGGCCGCTCTCCTGGACTTCGAGATCGAGCTCGGCGGCCACGTCTTCCAGCGAGCTGCCGCCGGCCAGGCTCTGGCGGGCCTGCTCCAGCCGACGCTCGGCCGCGGCGCGCTGCTCACGCAGGAGCACCGCACTCTCCACCTCGCGCCGCACCTCGGACAGCTCCGGCAGGCGCGGCGGCACGATCTCGTCGACGCGCATCACCGCCCAGCCATCGGTCACTCGGACCGCCTCTGAGCTCTCGCCGACGGCAAGCGCGAAGGCGGCGCTGCTGAAAGGCGTTGCCCGGCCGATGCCGGGTACCACGTCGTCGCGCGCGAACGGCTCCAGCCGCCGGAATTCCACGCCCTGCTCGCCCGCCGCCAGGGCCTCGAGCGCCGCCGCATCGGCGGGCTCTTCGCGCCGCACGAGCGAGGCCAGATCGGCCGCCCTGGTCGCCGCCAGATCGGCGGCCCGCTCCACCACCAGGGTGGAGTGGATCTCGTCGCGCGCCTCTTCGAGACTGCGGGTGCCGCCCGGCTGCTTCTCCAGCACTTCGATCAGGTGATAGCCGAAGCTGGTGCGGATGGGACCCACCAGCTGTCCCGGAGCGGCGCCGAAGGCGGCGTCCTCGAAGGCGCCGATCATCATGCCGCGACCGAAGAAGCCGAGATCGCCGCCGCGCACTTTGCTGCTCGGATCTTCGGACAGCTCGCCTGCCAGCGTGGCGAAGTCCTCGCCGCCCTCGATCCGGGAGCGGATCTGCGTCAGCCGGCCCTCGACCACCGAGTCCTGGGCTTCGTCCTCGACCCGCAGCAGGATGTGTCGCGCTCGCACCCGTTCATCCTGGGTGTAGTCGTCCCGGTTGTCGTCATAGTAGGCGCTGATCTCGTCCTCGCTGACCGCGACCATCGGCTCGAGGGCCAGCGGGTCGACCAGCAGATAGCTCACCCGCCGCCTCTCGGGCAGGCGGAACTCCTCACGCCGTTCGGCGAAGTAGCTCTCCAGGGCGGCCGGGTCGGCGGTCGTCTGGTTGGCGAAACGGGCGAAGGGCAGCTGCAGATAGCGGATCTCGACGCGTTCCACCTGGTCACGGTAGGCGCGCTCGACCTCGGCGTCGGCGATGTAGACGCTATCGGAGAGGATGGTCTGGAGCTTCTCGGTCAGCAGCTCGCCGCGGATCGCCGACTCATAGGAGTCGGGGGTGTAGCCGGCGCGGCGGAGGATGTTGCGGTAGGTCTCCTCGCCGACAAAACGGCCGTCCGCGTCCTGGAAGGCGGCCTGCTCGAGGATCGCCTCCTGCACCTCGGCGTCGCTCACTTGCAGCCCGACACGCCGGGCCTCGGCGTTGAGGATATGGCTGGCGATCAGCTCGTTCATGACCTGCATCGGCAGGCCCATCTGGCGAGCGGTCTCACGGGTGAAGCCGTCGCCGTAGGTGCGGCGCAGAAAGGCCTCCTGCGATTCGTAGGCCCGCTGGAACTGGGGGAAGGTGATCTTCTGGTCACCTACCGTGGCGGCGGCGTCGCTCGGGCCGCCGGGCCCGATGGGCGAGATGCCGCCGAAGTCCGTGAACAGAAAGCCGACGAAGATGGCGATGACCACCCACAGCACCCAGCTCAGATATTTCAGGTTGTCGCGAAAGGCTTTCAGCATGGTGTTTCCTTCCCTTGGCCGGCGGCGACTCTAACAGCAGCCCAACGGTCCGACAAGGTAGGGGAGCAAGCCCGCAAACCCCGAATTCTGAGAGGTTTGTGCTATATTCCCGGCCTTCACCGAGGGGTCCTCAGAGTGTCTCCATCTGCCCGCGCGGACGAAAAGCAGCACTGGTACAAGATCAGCGTCGACACCCTCCGCGGGGCGAGTGTCTTCCTGCTCCTGCTGCTGATGGCCGCCGGGGGCTTTCTGGGCTACCGGATTCTCCAGGCCCAGTTCCTCGAGCGCGAGGTCGAGATCGTCATGGCCGAGGCGGAGGATTTGGAGCAGAGCCTGGGCAGCGAAGAGGGCATCGGCGCCTACCGGGAGGAGTTCCAGACCGCCCAGGTCAGCCTGGAGCAGGCGCGGGCAAACGTCGGCGCCGGCGATCTCGGTGAGGCGCTGCGTGATGCCGAGCACAGCCGCAGCCTGCTGACCTCGATCCTCAACGCCCTGCGCCACCGCGGACCGGCCGGCGAGGCCCAGTTCATCGCCGTCCAGGGGGGCGTGGAGTTTCGCCGCGGCGAGAGCGGCGAGTGGCAGCCAGCGCGCAGCCGGGTGACGCTGTACGCCGGTGACTACGTGAAGACGGCCAGGAGCGCCAGCTCCGAGGTCATGTTCCAGGACGGCACCGTGGTGACGGTGAGGCCGGACACGGTGATCCTGGTCGATCGCGGCCGCAGCCTGCTGGGCTTCGGCGGCGAGCGCACGGTCGCTATCGAGTACGGCTGGGTCAACCTCAGCACCGCGGCGGGCGTCATCAAGGTGCGAACACCGTCGGCGTCGGCGCTTGTGCGCCAGGAATCGCAGGCCCTGGTGGCCTATGACGAGCAGGCCCGGGTGGGCCGCTTCGCCACGTACCAGGGCAACATGGAAGTCTCGACCGATGATGGTCGCACGGAACAGGTGGCCGAGCTGCAGCAGGTTACCCAGAGTGGGCAGTCGCTCTCCAAGCCGCGGCCGCTGCCGGCGATCCCGGCGCTGGCGGCCCCGGACGACGGCCAGGTGTTCGGTCTCGATGCGGCCCAGCTGGAGTTGACCTGGCTGCCGGTGCCGGGCGCCGAGCGCTACGCCCTGCAGGTCTCGCGCAGCCAGCATTTCGTCGACAACGTCATCGACGTCGACGATCGAGACAATCTCAAAGCCACCCTCGGCCTACGCGGCGAGGGCTCTTTCATGTGGCGGGTGGCGGCCTTCGGCAGCGAAGGGGTCATGGGCCCCTGGAGCGCGCCGCGCGGCTTCCGCGTCGCGTCGCGTAGCGAGCCCACGACCGGATAGCCGACATGGCATTCGCATCTCTCTTCCGCTATTTCTCGAACGATCTGGCGATCGATCTGGGAACGGCCAACACCCTGGTCTATGCCCGCAACAAGGGCATCGTGGTGCGTGAGCCCTCGGTGGTCGTGGTCAACCAGCTCACCAACCGCATCGAGGCGGTGGGCAGCGAGGCCAAGGAGATGCTCGGCCGGACGCCGGGCAACATCCAGTCGATCCGGCCGATGAAGGACGGCGTCATCGCCGACTTCGAGGTCACCGAGCGCATGCTCGAGCACTTCATCAAGAAGGCCCATGGCCGCAAGATGTACGTGCACCCGCGGATCGTCATCGGTGTGCCCTCCGAGATCACCCAGGTGGAGAAGCGGGCGGTCAAGGACTCGGCGATGCGGGCCGGTGCGTCCGAGGTCTTTCTGGTGGAGCAGGCGATGATGGCGGCCATCGGCGCCGGTCTGCCGATCACCGAGCCGTCCGGCAACATGATCGTGGACATCGGTGGCGGCACCACGGACGTGGCGGTGATCTCACTGGCCGGCATCGTCTTCAGCCGCTCGGTGCGCATCGCCGGCAACGAGATGGACGACGGGATCATCCAGTACTTGAAGCGCAAGTACAACCTGCTGATCGGCGAGCGCACGGCGGAACGAGTGAAGATGGACATCGGTTCGGCCTACCCGCTCAAGGAACAGATCAAGGTCGAGATCAAGGGCCGCGACCTGATCGAAGGGGTTCCCAAGACCCTGGTGACCACCGACGAAGAGATCCGCGAAGCCCTCGCCGAACCGGTCTCGACCATCGTCGAGGTGGTGCGCTCGGCCCTCGAGCGCACGCCACCCGAGCTGTCGGCCGACATCATGGACAAGGGCATCGTGCTGTCGGGTGGCGGCTCGATGCTGCGCGGTCTGGACCAGCGGCTGCGCAACGAGACCGGCCTGCCGGTGGTGCTTGCCGAAGATCCCCTGGCCTCCGTCGTCCTGGGCACCGGCAGGGTCCTGGAAGACATCGATCTGCTGCGCAAGGTGTCGCTGCGCTAGCCTGCCCTGCTCACCGGCCTCGTGGCAAGACGCAGCGGATGCGGGCAGATACGGCATTGCAGTAGTGGATCGGTGAGAAGGGCAGGCTAGTGCCACACAGCCCCAGCGTCCCCAGGTAGGCGCGCGGCCCAGGGACATATGCCGCCAGGACCCACGACCCGGCTCTTGAGCGAGCGTGGTACGCGCTGGCTGCTGGTCGTGGTGCTGGTGGCCCAGCTCTTCCTGATCGCGGCGCAGCTGCCCGATCCGGGGGGCAACAGCAGTCTTCTCGAGGCCTCGCTATTGCGGGCCATCGCGCCGCTGGGCAGGATGGTCGACAGGCTCTACGATCTGGTGGGCGGGTTTGGCGACGAGCTCCATCTGCGCCGCACGCTGCTGGAGGAGAACCGGCGGCTCAAGGCGGAGGTCGCCAGGCAGCGCCAGCGGGCGATGGAGGCGTGGCGGCTCGAGCAGGATCTCGAGCGGCTGTCGCGGGCGCTCGACTACGTCGGCGCCGAGCTGGGCCCGCTGCGCGCCGCGGATGTGGTGTTCGTCGACCACCGGCCGTTCCAACGCACCCTGGTGCTCTGGACGGGCGGCCAGGCGGCAGAGAGAAACCAGCCGGTGGTGGCGGTCGACGGCCTGGTCGGCAGGATCGTCCTGCCTGCCGGCGCCTACGCCAAGGTGCAGCTGATCACCGACCGGTCCGCCAGCGTCGGCGCGATGATCGAGCGCAACCGCCGCCAGGGCGTGGTGCGCGGTGTCGGGGCGGGCAGCCTCGAGCTCGACTTCGTCTCCCTGCAGGCGGACGTGCGGGTCGGTGATCGAGTGGTCACGGCCGGGATCGACGGCATCTATCCGCGCGGTCTGCCGGTGGGCACGGTGCTCGACGTGCGGCCGGGTGAGGAGCTGTTTCACCGCATCCGGCTGCGCCCGGCGGTGGACATGGGCCAACTCGATCTGGTCTATCTGCTGCCGCGCCTGGCGGTGCCCGCCGAGATGCGAGAAGGAGGGCCGGATGCGGGGTCTTAGGTTTGCCGGTGCCCTGCTGGTGGTCACCGTGGCACACCTGCTGGGGGTCGGGTTCTGGTCCGGCTTCGGACTGGTGTTCGACCTGTTCCTGGTGCTGGCGATCTTCAACGGTCTCGACGGCGACACCTTCGCCGGTCTGGCGGGCGGCCTGGTGGCAGGGCTGGTCGCCGACGCCGTCTCCGGCGGCCTGTACGGCCTGCACGGACTGGCTGATAGCATCGTCGGCTACGGAACGGCCTTTGCCACCCAGCGGCTGGTCGTGCAGCGCTCACCCAGCGTATTTCTGGTTTTCACCCTCGCCGCGGCACTCCAGCAGCTGACGCTGGCGACGGTGACGCTGCTCATGCTGCCCCATCCCGAGTTCACGTCCTACCCCTGGGTGGTGGCCAAGGTCATCGCCACCGGATTGCTGGGAGTGATCGCGTTCCTTACCCGGCGCCAACTGCTGGCGCGGTTTTCACTGTGGCGTCGCACCCGCACGGTGCGTGTCCGGCTGGGTCGATGAGGTAGCAGCAAGACCATGGCGACACACGTCCGCGAACATCGCGACAACCTGGTGCAGCGTCTGCCGGTTCTCCAGGTGGCCCTGGTGGCGATGCTGGTTCTGGTTGGCGGCAGCTACTGGTTCGTTCAGGTCGTGCACGGCGACTACTACCGCACCCTGGCTGAGGACAACCGGCTGCGCAATCTGCCGATCGAGGCTCCCCGCGGCCTGATCCACGACCGTCATGGTCGGCGGCTGGTGGAGAACGTGCCGAGCTACAACCTGATGATCGACCTGACACGGGCCGACGACAGCGACGAGAGCCTGCGCTTCGCCGCCGGCACCCTGGGGCGGCCCGAGGCCGAGCTGCAGGCTCTCCTGGAGCGGCCCAATCGGGCTGCGCCGTTCAAACCGGTGCTCGTCGCCGAGGATCTGTCGCTGGCCCAGGTCGCCCACTTCAATGCGGTGGCTCTGGAGCACCCGGAGTTCGAGATCGACGTCAGGCATGTCCGGCTGTATCGCAACGGCCCGATCACCGCCCATGTGCTGGGCTACCTCGGAGAGGTCGCCGAGGCCGAGCTGGCGGCGCCGGACTCGCCGTACGCCGCCGGCGATCTGGTTGGCCGGCGTGGCGTCGAGCGACGCTACGACCTGCATCTGCGTGGGGAGAACGGCGAGCAGGTGGTTACCGTCGATTCGCGCGGCCGGCTGCGGGCGAAGTCGGGACGGCGGGCGGCGCGGCCGGGGCGGCGACTCGATCTGACCCTGGATCTGGAGCTGCAGCAGGCCGCGGCGATGTACTTCGAGGACAAGGTGGGATCGGCGGTGGTGCTGGACCCCGACAGCGGCGAGGTGCTGACCCTGGTCTCGGCGCCGTACTACGACCCGAACATCTTTGCCCGCCGGTTGGATTCCGAGCAGTGGCGCCAGCTCATCGAGGCGCCCAACGACCCGCTGCAGAATCGAGCGTTGCAGAACACCTACCCGCCCGGATCGGTGTTCAAGATCGTCGTCGCGGTCGCCGGTCTGAGCGAGCGGGTCGTGCAGCCGTCCGAGACCGTCTTCTGCAACGGCGCCACGAAGATCTACAACCGCCGGTTTCGCTGCTGGAGGCGTGCCGGCCACGGCCGGGTGAATCTACGCGAGGCGATCAAGGAGTCCTGCGACATCTACTTCTACTTCCTGGGCCAGAAGCTCGGGATCGAGCGCCTCGCCGACTATTCCCGAAGGTTCGGGCTCGGCGCGCCCTCCGGCCTCGACGTCGGTGGCGAGAAGCCCGGCCTGGTGCCCGACCCCGAATGGAGCCTGCGGGAGCGCGGCGACCGCTGGTACCCGGGCGAGACCATCTCGGTGGCGATCGGCCAGGGGCCTCTGCTGGTGACGTCCCTGCAGGTCGCGACGCTGATGGCGACGGTGGTCAATGGCGGCCAGCGGGTGGTCCCGCACCTCTCCCGGGAACAGGCGTTGCCTGCGGTGGACAGCGGGCTCGACCCGGATGCTCTGGCTCAGGTGCGCGAGGCTCTTCGGGCGGTCGTCGAGGAGCGCGCCACCGGCGCCGCCGCCCGGGTGCCCGGGTTGACGGTCGGCGGCAAGACCGGCACCGCTCAGGTCATCCGCCAGAAGACCTGGGTGGACAGCAAGGACCTGCCGTACGAGAAGAGGGACCACGCCTGGTTCGCCTCGTTCGCCGCCGATGATCGGCGTCGTCTGGTGGCGGTCGTGTTCGTCGAGCACGGCGGCAAGGGATCGACGACCGCGGCGCCGCTCGCGAAGCTTCTCTATGAGATCTATTTCCAGCCCGGCATCGATCGTAGCGCTGCCTGAAGACCGCCCCGCCCTGCGCTACCTGGCAAAGGTGCGCTGGCTGATGCTGCTGGTGGCGCTGGCGCTGGCGGGCGCCGGGTTGGCGACGATCCACTCGGCCAGCTCGGAGCTGTCGGTCGACTACATGCCGCGTCAGGCAGTCTGGGTGGCTCTGGGCCTCATCGCCTTCCTGGTCGGCTTCGGTGTCGACTATCTCCGGCTGGCCAAGTTCGCGCTGCCGATCTACGTCGCCGCGCTGGGGCTGCTCACACTGGTGTTGCTCTTCGGTCAGGAAGTTGGCGGAGCCCGCTCGTGGCTCGGATTCGGGAGCTGGCGGCTGCAGCCGTCGGAGCTGGCGAAGGTGGCAACGGTGCTGCTTCTGGCGCGCTATCTGGCGGCCTCGAACCGCCGCGTTCTGGAGCTCAAGGAGGTGGGGGTGGCGGCGCTCATCGCCGGAGTGCCGATGCTCCTGGTGGCCCTGAGCCCCGATCTCGGTAGTGCTGCCATGTTCGCGCCGATGCTCCTCGGCATGCTCCTGCTGACCGGGGTCAGCCGCCGCCTGTTGGTGATCGGAGCGCTGACTGCGGCGCTCTTTGCGGCCGGCGCCTGGAACCTGGTGCTGCTCGACTACCAGAAAGACCGCGTGCGCACCTACCTGGCGCCCGGCAGCGACCCGCTGGGGGACGGCTATCAACTGCGCCAGAGCAAGATCGCCGTCGGCTCGGGTCAGCTCGCCGGCCGCGGCTACGGCCAGGGCACCCAGAGCCAGCTGCGATTCCTGCCTGCGCGGCACACCGACTTCATCTTCGCGGTGCTGGCGGAGGAGTGGGGATTCCTCGGCGTCAGCGGCATCCTGTTCCTTTTCGGGGCCTACATCCTCAACGGCGCTCGGGTGGCGACCCGGGCCCGAGACCGCACCGGAATCCTGCTCGTGGTCGGCCTGCTGTCGGTGTTTACGGCGCACGTGATCTACAACACCGCGATGGTCGTCGGGCTGGTGCCGATCACCGGCATCCCCCTGCCCTTTCTGTCCTACGGTGGCTCGTTCCTCCTGGCGAACTTCTTCGCGACGGGTCTGATCCTGGGAGTAGACTTCCGCCGGTATGTGAATCGCTAGCCCCAGCTGGCCGCTGCTCACCGATCCTCGCCGCCGCCCCGGGCGGTGCCCCATGACTCGCAAGTTGCTCATCGAATCCGACCCTCACGAAGTGCGGGTCGCGCTGCTCGAAGACGACCGGCTGTCGGAGGTCTGGATCGAGCGCCACCAGGAGCGTGGTCCGGTGGGTAATATCTACCGTGGCCGGGTGGCGCGGGTGGTGCCGGGCATCCAGGCTGCCTTTGTCGACATCGGCCTCGAGCGCAACGCCTTTCTCTACGTCGGCGACGTGCGCGACCGGCTGGCCGAACTGGCCGACCTGGTAGGTGTGGATGAGGATTGGGAGACCGGCGACCGCGGTGGGCGCCGGATCGACGAGCTCTTGAGCTCCGGTCAGGAGCTCATCGTGCAAGTGCGCAAAGCGCCGGTCCGCGGCAAGGGGGCGCGGGTGACGACTCAGATCGCCCTGCCCGGAAGGTACCTGGTGCTGATGCCCACCAGCGCCGACAGCGGCATATCGCGTCGCATCGAGGACGCCGGCGAACGCCAGCGGCTGCTGGCGGCCCTCGACGAGTTGGGTCCGGTGCCCGGCGGCGTCATCATCCGCACTGCCGGCGAGGGGCGCGACGCGACCCAGCTGGGCCAGGACCTGAAGCACCTCTCCCGGCTTTGGCAACAGGTCGCCGAGCGCGCCGAGAAGGCCAGCGCCCCCGCTCTCGTGCACAGCGAGATCGATCTGGCGCGGCGCACCGTCCGCGACCGGCTGGATGACACGTTCGAAGTCGTCTGGGTGGACGGCGACGAGACCTACGAACAAGTGCTCGGTGAGGTCGAGACCCTTGAGCCGCGGCTGGTCGACAGGGTGCGGCGGTTCGACGAGCCGGGCCGGCTGTTCGATCACTTCGGCATGCCGCGGGAGCTGGAGAACGCCCTGAAGAAGCGCATCTGGCTCAAGTCCGGCGGCTATCTGGTGATCCAGCAGACCGAGGCGCTGGTGGCGATCGACGTCAACACCGGTCGCTACCTCGGCCGCAGGAGTCTCGAGGAGACTGTCCTGAGCGCCAACCTCGAGGCGGTGGACGAGGTGGCGCGGCAGATCCGGCTGCGCGACCTGGGCGGCATCATCGTAATCGACTTCATCGACATGATGGAGTCCGAGAACCGGCGGCGCATCGTCTCGGAGCTCGAGGACCGGCTGAAAAGCGACCGGTCACGCTCCCGGGTTTCGCAGGTCTCGGAGTTCGGCCTGGTGGAGATCACTCGCAAGCGCAGTCGCTCGAACCTGCGCCAGGTGCTGACCCGCCCCTGCCCGTGCTGCGGCGAGAACGGTCGCCTCAAGTCGGTGGCCACGACCTGTCTCGAACTGCGCCGGCAGCTGCTGCTGTCCGCGGCGGGCGACTCACTGGCGCCGGCGGCCGGGTTGACGGTCCGGGTGCACCCCGACGTGGCGCGGGCGCTGGAGACCACTTGGGCGCCGGTGATGCGCGAGTTGGAGGAAAGGCTGGGCGCCGCCCCACGGCTCGTGCCCGACACGAATCTCCACCCGGAGCACTTCGAGCTGATCGATGGCGGCCAGACAGCCCGTGTCTCCTCCTGAGCCGCCGAGCCCGGCGGACCGGGTCGCCGAGCCGTTCTCGCAAGCCGGGTTCTCGGGGCAGTTCACCACGGCCCACCGGCCCCGCGACCTGGGCGCCGCCCTGGCGCGGCTGACCGACCCGGCCAGCGCGGTGGAGACTCTGCACTGGGGCCGCAACTACCTCTACGCCGCGCGGCTCGAAACCACCACCGGTGACCGCGAAGTTGTCGTCAAGCAGTTTCGCAACCAGCCCCCGAGGGAACGGCTGCGGCGCCGGCTGGGTGGCAGCAAGGCGGCGCGCAGCTGGCGGGCGGCGCTGGCTCTCCAGGCCGCCGGTATCCCGACGCCCGCACCGGTGCTGTGGATCGAGTCCGCAGATCCGGCCGGTCCGTCGTTCTTTGTCAGCCGTCGACTGGAGGAGTTCTTCGAGACCCGCTATTTCCTGCGCGCCCGCAACGCGGGGCGCGCGGCGGAAGAGTTCCCGCGGGTGGACGTGGCCGGTTTCTTCGACCGCCTGGGACGCCAGCTACGGCGCATGCATGATGCCGGCATCTGGCACCGGGACGTCTCGATCGGCAACCTGTTGGTGCGGTTGGAGGATGGACGGCCGATCTTCTTCCTCATCGACCTCAACCGGGCGCGGCTGGGCCGGCGGTTGGGAGTGCTGCGGCGCAGCCGCGACCTGTGCCGGCTGCGCATCCTGCGTCGCGAGGACCGGCGGCGCCTGCTCGACGCCTACTGGGGAGGTGGGCGTGCCCCGGCCTGGAAGCGGGCCGTCTACGGCGCCGGGTTCTGGGGCTTTCTGCTCAAGAACCGGCTCAAGGCGGCCTTGCGGGCACCGCTGCGGATCGCCCGGGGCGCCCGGCCGGCGCGCCACCCGCACGCCCACATCCCGGCGGCGGCGGCCGGCGCCGGCGTGCGCAACAGGGTCGTCTGGGATCGGTTGTCCGATCAGCCGCATCAACACGCCGGCCGGCTCGAGCGCCTGGCCGTGCGTCTGGCGGACGGCGGCGATCACGCCAGCTCGGCCGTGGCGGTGCTGGCCGCGGCACCGCGCATCTGGCGCCGCTACCGGCAGCTGGCGGCGGCAGGCCACGACAAACCGCGGCCCTGGGGCGGCATCGGCGTGGCGCTGCGACCCCACGAAGCCGATCCCGAGGGCCTGTTGCGGGCGGTCGGAGAGCTGGGGGTCGGTCCTTTGCTCCTGCGGCTCCATCCCTGGCAGGAGGATCACCGGCCCGAAGAGGAGCTGGCGGCCCGGCTGGCGGAGGCCGGGCACGAGTTGACCTTTGCCCTGCCGCAGAACCGCGAGCTGGTGCGCGACCCGGCGCGCTGGCGCACGGCGGTGGAAGAGCTGGCGGAGCGCTTCCGCCCGTTCGGCCGCCGCTTCCAGGTCGGTCAGGCGATCAATCGCAGCAAGTGGGGAGTCTGGAAGCTCGGCGAGTACCTCGAACTGGCCGCCGTCGCGGGCGAGATCCTGCGCCGCCACCCGGAAACCGAAGTGCTGGGCCCGGCGGTGATCGATTTCGAGCCCCACGCCACCGCCGCGGTCCTCAACCGGCGGCGGCCGGGAGTGCGCTTCGATGCCGTCGCCAATCTGCTCTACGTCGATCGCCGGGGGGCGCCGGAGAACCGCCAGCTGGGCCTCGATACGGCCGGCAAGGTGACCCTGCTGCACGCCATCGCCGAGACAGCGCGCAACAGTGCCGGCCGCTCCTGGATCACCGAGGTCAACTGGCCGCTGTGGGAGGGGCCCCACTCACCGGCCGGCCGCGACGTGGCGGTGGACGAGGAGACCCAGGCCGACTACCTGTCCCGCTACTACCTCCTGGCGCTGGCCACGGGACTGGTCGAGCGGATCTTCTGGTGGCAGCTCGCCGCCCGGGGTTACGGCCTGCTGGACCCCGGCGCTGCGGGGCTGCGTCGTCGCCCCGCCTTTCACGCCATGCGGACCCTCGTGCGGGAGCTCGAGGGCAGCCTCTGTCTGGGCCCGCTGCCCGTCTCGGAGCCGGCCCGCCTGCTCGGTTTCCGCCGCCCGGACGGCGCCGAGCTGGTAGTGGCCTGGACCACCGGGGCTCCGGTGTGCGCCGAGCTGCCGCGGGCGGCGGCCGCGGTCATCTCGCGCGATGGTGAGCCGCTTGCCGCGACCGGCCGCCGGCTCGAGCTGACCGGGTCGCCACGGCTGGTCCGTCTCTCCGCCGTCGGGACGACCGCCGCGGGCTGAGAGAAACAGGCCACAATGGGCTCGGGCATGCCGCCGCGGAGGGACGTCGAGGATGGACCCCGAAGATAAGGGCCGGCTGCGCCGCCACGTGACGCGGCGCACGGCCACACTGCTTGTGGTGGCCAACATTATCGGCGCCGGCATCTTCACCACCACGGGCTTCCAGGCCGCCGACATCGGCCACCCTCTGGTGATCCTGGGGCTCTGGCTGGTGGGCGGAGTGATCGCCATCTGTGGCGCGCTGAGCTATGGCGAGCTGGGCGCCGCCATGCCCAGCGCGGGCGGCGAGTACGTCTATCTGCGCCGCACCTATGGCGGCGCGCTCGGATTCATGAGCGCCTTCGTCTCGCTGGTGGCGGGCTTCTCGGCGCCGATCGCCTCGGTGGTCAAGGGGCTGATCGGCTATCTGGCGCCGTTCGCGCCGCTCCTGGAGGAGGGCCGGGTGGGACCGGTGACGCTCGGCGACCTGGCGGCCATCGGCATCGTCTGGCTGCTGATCGCCATCCAGCTGCGCGGCGCGACCAGCGGCTTCCGCATGGTCGACTGGGTGACCCTGAGCAAGGTGGGCGGCATCGTCACCATTCTGCTGGCGGCGGTGCTGATCGGGCGGGGTCGGCTTGCCGGCCTGGTGACGCCGTCGCCCGGCTTTCACGAGCTCGGCGCGGCGGACCTCATGACGGGGCTGGCGACCTCGCTCATCTTCGTCATGTTCTGCTACTCGGGCTGGAACGCGGCAGCCTACATAGCCGGCGAGCTGCGCGACCCGGTGCGCGACCTGCCACGCAGTCTGCTGGCCGGCACCGGCATCGTGGTGCTGCTCTATCTGGGCATGAATGCGGTCTACTTCTACGGCGCCTCGGTGTCCGAGCTGGCCGGCCGGGTGGAGGTGGGTCTGATCGCGGCGCGCAACCTGTTCGGCGATACCGGCGCGGCGCTGGTGACGGCGGTGCTCTGCGTTTCGCTGCTCGGCTCGGCGACGGCGATGACCGTCGCGGGACCGCGCGTCTACTACGCCCTGGGGCGGGACTACCGCGCCTTCGCCCTGCTGGCCAGCACCGGGCGCGGCCGCGGCGTGCCGGTCAGCGCGCTGTTGCTCCAGGGCCTGGTGACCTCGGCGATCATCCTGTCGGGCCGCATCGACCAGATCATGCAGTACGCCGGCTTCACCCTGACCCTGTTCGCCAGTCTGGCGGTCTCCTGCGTCATCGTTCTGAGGATCCGCCGGCCGGAGATGCCGCGGCCGTTCCGCACCTGGGGCTACCCCTGGACGCCGCTGTTCTTTCTCGCCGTGTCGGGCTGGATGATGATCTGGGCGGTGCGCGGCCGCCCGGTGGAGTCGCTGCTGTCGCTGCTGACCGTCGGCGTGGGCGGCCTGCTCTTCTATCTCACCCGCCCGAAGAAAGCGGCGGACTAGCTGTGGCTAGCTCGAGATCAGCCGGCCGGCGAACGCGCTGGCGTTGCGCACGAAGACGGTCGTCTTGAGGCCGGAGGCGAGCTCTTGCATGCGCAGGGCGTACTCGGCCTCGCTGCCGGGCGGCGGGTCCTGCAGCCCGAGAAAGACGATGTCCGCCTGCGCGCTGTGGCGCCGGATGATGTCGGCGATGGTCTCGTCATCCTGCCGGGTGATGATCTCGGTGTCGGCCCGGATCCGCACCTCGGGCAGCAGGGCCTCCAGGCCCTGGGACTGAAACCCCTGCTCCTCGTCGTTGCTTGCGATGGAGCGGATCGTCAGGCGGGCGCCCTCCCATTCCGGGTTGAGCCGCAACAGGTGGGCGAGCAGCAGCATCATGTCGCCGTTGTGCTCGAGACCGCCCCACCAGATGTCTATGCGCTGCTGCTGGCCGGGCTCGTGAGCCCAGTTGAGGCGAGTGATCAGGGTGATCTTGCCGATCCTCGACAGGGCTCGCATGATGCGCAGCCAGGCCTCGAGCCGGCCGGGCTTGCTGGGCCAGCCGACGATCACCGTGTTGGATTCGAGGCCGGCAATGCCGGCACGCCGCTCTCGAAGTCCCGCACGACGTCGACCTCGCCAAAAGCCAGTAGACCGGCCTCGGCCAGGGCTTGGTCCATTTCGTCGCGTAGGCGCTCGATCTCGACCTCGTCCTGCGTCAGATCGGCCTCGATCAGATGGCTGGCGGTGACGATGCCTCGGCCCTGGCTGAACCAGTTGGCCAGTCGCGCGAGACCGAGCCTCTTCTCCGGGTCACCCAGGAAGACCAGGATGTTGGGGCGCCAATTCCTCGGGTCCTCGCGGTGCTCGCGCAGCCGGAGCAGGGCGAACCGGGCCAGGGCCATCCAGACTCCGGCGCGGGCGTCGCCCCAGTGGCGCTGCAGCGACCTGCGGCGCACGTAGACGTAGAGCACGAGCTCCAGCCCGATGGCGACGAAACAGGCCAGCGGGCTGATCAGGAACATGACGATGCCCGCCGCCAGGGCTCCCAGCAGCGAAGCCAGCCACGGCACGCGGATGGTCGGCCGGTAGGAAGGATCGCCCGCCCAGCGCTCGGCGGCGGCGCTCAGGTTGATGGCGACATAGAGAGTCAGGAAGAGGATGGTGACGAAGCGGGCGACGGCGTTGAGACCGCCGAGGGCGACGGCCACCAGAGCGATGCCGCCGCTGATCCAGGTGGCGAGGGTCGGCTGGCCGGTCTTGGACAGGCGAGCCAGCGAGGAGGGCGCCAGGCCGTCCTTGGCCAGAGCCTGGAGAACCCGTGGCCCGCCGAGGGCGCTGCCAAAGCCGGAAGAGGTTATGGCGCCCCACATCCCGGGAAAGACGAGCCAGGGCCCGAGCAGCGCGACGCCGGTCCAGCTGACCAGGCCGGGCTGGGCCATCTCGGTCACCGTGACGAGCGAAGTGATGGCTAACAGGATCGGGATCGACAGGTAGACGAAGGCGCCGGTGGCCACCGCCAGCAGGGTGCCGGTGGGGATCGACTTGCGCGGGTTCTGCAGGTCGCCGCTGAGGCCGATGCCGGCGGTGAAGCCGGTGACGGCGGGGAAAAAGACGGCGAAGACGTACCAGAAGCCTTCGGGGGCCGTGCGGTAGGTGGCGGTGACTTCCGGCTGGCGCAGATCGGCGCTGGCGACCCCGACCACCAGGGCCACCATGGAGAGGCCCACCAGCGCCATGATCGGCAGCTGCAGCTTGAGCGCCAGGCTGGCGCTCTTGCCGGCGATCGCGGTGATGCCGATCACGGTGACCGCCGCCACGAGCTGCACGGAGCGCTCGGCCTGAGCTCCCTGGATGCCGGGCGCCAGCGAGAGGATCGACTCGGCGAGGCCGTAGCTGTAGAACGTGATGCTCAGCGTGCGGCAGAGATAGAGCGGGATGCCGATGGCGCCGCCGAACTCGAGGCCCAGGCTGCGGGCGACCATGAAGTACTCGCCGCCCACGCCGACCCTCATGTTGGTGGCCAGCGCCGAGGCGCTGAGTGCGGTGACAAAGGTGACCGAGCTGGCCAGTAGCACGATGAGCAGGGTCAGCGGCAGCCCGGCGTTGCCCACCACCCAGCCGAACCGCAGGTACATGATCAGACCGAGAATGGTCAGCACGCTCGGGGTGTAGACCCCGAGGAAGGTGCCGAACTTCTCCGCCGGTAGGGCGGCCGGGACTGTGCTGGGCCCTGTCATCGGCCAGATCGTACCGCTCGGCGCGACCGTCGTGCTGCGGAGGTTGCGATTCGCCAGCCTGATGCGGGCAGATTCGGCATCGCAGCGGAGGATCGGTGCGACGGGCAGGCTACACTCGGGCGCCGCCCCGCAACCGATGCGCAACCCAAGACAGCTGTTTCTCGCCCTGGCGCTGTCCGCGCTGCTCGCCTCTCTCGGCGCCAGGGGCGAGGCAGGCTCGAGCGATCTCTCCGTCGAACAGGTGGCCGGCGGGGTCTTCGCCGTGCTGCAGCCGGCGGCGCGCCGCTTCAACCAGTCCAACAGCCTCTTCGTCGTCGGTGACGACGGCGTGCTGGTGGTCGACACCCAGTCGTCGCTCGAGGCGACCGGCGCGGTCATCCGCGAGATCAGAGCCCGCACCGAGCTGCCGGTGCGCCATCTCGTCCTGACCCACTGGCATGGCGATCACGTCCAGGGCATCTCGGCCTACCGCGAGCTGTGGCCCGAGGTCGAGGTGATCGGCCACGCCACCGTCGCCGAGGACATCCTGGAGCGCGCTCAGCCGCAGGCCGACGAGGAGATCGGGCGCTACGAGGAGGCGATCGCGGCGGCCAGAGACAGGTTGCAGAACCGTGTCGACCGCGAGGGAAACCCCCTCTCCGTCGACAACCAGAAGATCCTCGCCGGCCAGATCGAAGACGCCGAGACCAACGTGGCTGGCATGAAGGCGATCCCGCGCCCGTTCGCGGTGCCGGATCTGGGCTACGACGGTGAGCTGGTTCTCGGCTCCGGCTCCGGCGCCGCCCGGGTTCTCCACTGGCGGGCGCACACCCGTGGGGACTCGATCGTCTACCTGCCCGCCGCCGGCGTTCTGGTCACCGGCGATGTGCTCGACGACCTGCCGTTCGGCGGGCACGGCTACCCGTCGAGCTGGGTCACGGCGCTCGAGGAGCTGAGCGAGCTGGAGATCCGGGTGATCGTGCCCGGGCACGGCAGCGTACGCCAGGGCAAGGATCACCTGGCCCTGGTGCTCGACATGTTCCGCTCGCTCAGCGGCCAGGTCGGCGCGGCGGTCGAGCGCGGCCTCGAGCTGGAAGCGACCCAGCAATCCGTCGACCTCGGGAGCTACCGCGAACGCCTCGCCGGCGACGACCCGATCGCCGGCCGCGCCTGGGACAACTTCATCCCGGCCACCATCGAACGGGCCTGGCTCCAAGCCCGTGGCGAGCTACCGGATTAGCTGCCGGCAGCCGGCCGGCGCAGCAGGGCGAAGCCGAACTCGAGCCCCATGCCCTGTTGGTAGGCGAGAGCGATCCACAGCACCGCCAGCTGCTCGAGCTGCCGCGAGCGGCTGAGCGGTCCGGCGTCGATCGCCTCGAAGCCGAGCTCCTCGGCGAGACCGGCGACCGCGGCCTTGGCTGCGGCATCGTCGCCGCAGAGAAGCATCGCCAGCCGCTCGGCGCCGTAGCGCGGGTCGCTCATGTTGCCCGAGCCGGTGGTGTTGAAGGCCTTTACCACCCGGGCGCCCGTCGCCCACCGCGCCACTTCCTCGCCGCCCGACGTATCCGGCGCCACGACGAGGCCCGCGAGGTCGGCGCTCAGCGGGTTGGTGCAGTCGACCACGATCTTGCCCCCGAGATCGCCCAGTGAGCCGATGGTCGCCTCGGTCGCGCCCCAGGGTGTGGCCAGCACCACGACCTGGGCGCCGGCCGCCGCCTCGGCGGGCGTCGCCGCTCGCGCATTGCCAGCCGCCTCGTTGACCAACCCCCGCGCCTTCTCCGACCCGGGATCCCGCGTCCCGAAGACCACCCGATGCCCGCTCGCCGCCCACCTGCCACCCAGTGCCGCGCCCACGTTGCCCGTTCCGATGATTGCCAGATTCATAGCCGTTCTCCTTGGTCCTTTTCTTTCCCCCGATGGGCCGACCCTAACCTACCCCACACCTCCAAGCCGGCCGGCCCCGTTGCGTTGAACCCCAGCCCCTCACCGGTCCAGAGGAAGACCTATCCCACCCTCCAAGTCGGCCGGCCCGAAGAGCACGTTGGTGCAGGAGATCACTGATGTGGCCCCTGCGGTAGATTCCCGCAGTGACCCCAGTCGCCCAAGCCGAGGCCCTCGCCCTCTTCCACCCGGTGATCTCCCGGTGGTTCGCCGACCGCTACGGCGAACCGACCGACATCCAGCGCCTCGCATGGCCGAGGGTGGCCGCCAACGAGCACGTTCTGATCACCGCGCCCACCGGCAGCGGCAAGACGCTCACCGCCTTCCTCTGGGCCCTCAATCAGCTGCTGACCGGCGCCTGGGAGGGCGGCCGCACGCGGGTGCTCTACATCTCGCCGCTGCGGGCGCTCAACAACGACATCCAGCGCAACCTGCTGGCGCCGCTGGCCGAGATCGAGGCCGCCTTCGCCGCCGCCGGCGAGGCCGTCTCGCCGGTCCGCGTGCTCACCCGTAGCGGCGACACTCCGCAGGGTGAGCGCCAGAAGATGGTGCGCCGGCCGCCCGAGATCCTCATCACCACGCCCGAGACCCTCAACATCCTGCTCACCTCGAAGGGCGGCCGCTCGCTTCTCGGTGACATCGCCGCGGTGGTCCTGGACGAGATCCACGCCGTTGCCGGCAGCAAGCGGGGCACCCACCTGATCACCGCCGTCGACCGGTTGGTGCGGCTGTCGGGCGAGTTTCAACGGGTGGCGTTGTCGGCCACCGTCAGACCGCTGGAACGGGTGGCCCGGTTCGTCGGCGGCTACCGGCTGGAGCCCGGAGTCGAGGGCAGCGAGCCGAGCTATCGGCCGCGCCCCGTCTCCACCGTGCGCTCCGAGATGGCCAAGCGCTACGACCTCGAGGTTCGCACGCCGGTGGCGCGGACGACCCCGCTGACCCCGGGCCAGCTCGAACCGCCGCCCGACGAGGCCAACCTGTGGGAGCCGTTGGCCACCGAGGTCCGCGGGCGGATCCGCGCCAACCGCTCCACCCTGGTCTTCGCCAACAGCCGCCGCACGACCGAGAAGATGACCCGGTTTCTGAACGACGGCGAGACCGAGGAGCTGGCCTATTCGCATCACGGCTCGCTGTCGCGCGAGATCCGAGCGGTCGTCGAAGAGCGGCTCAAGCAGGGCCGGCTCAAGGGCATCGTGTCGACCAACTCCCTCGAGCTGGGCATCGACATCGGTGCCCTCGACGAGGTGGTGCTGGTGCAGACCCCGCCGTCGGTCGCGGCGGCGGTGCAGCGCATCGGCCGCGCCGGCCACCAGGTCGGCGAGACCAGCCGCGGGCGGCTCTATCCTCTGCATGAGCGCGACGTGCTGGATGCGGCGGTGGTGGCGCGCGGCGTCATCGACGGCGACATCGAGGAGCTGGCGCCGATCCGCGGCGCCCTCGACGTCCTGGCCCAGATCATCCTGTCGATGGTCGCCGCCGAGCCCTGGCAGGTCGACGACCTCTACGACCACCTGCGCGCCGGCTATCCGTACCGTCACCTGAAGCGCCGGCAGTTCGACCTGGTGCTGGAGATGCTCGCCGGACGATACGCCGACAGCCGCATCCGCGAGCTGCGACCGCGGCTGGCGTACGACCGGCTGGACGGCATTGTACGGGCCCGCCCGGGCACCGCGCGGCTGGTCTACATGTCGGGCGGCACGATCCCGGATCGCGGCTACTACCAGCTGCGTCGGCAGGACTCGATGGCCAAGCTGGGCGAGCTCGACGAGGAGTTCGTCTGGGAGCGCTCCATCGGCGACAGCTTCACCCTCGGCGCCCAGAGCTGGAGGATTCGCAAGATCACCCACAACGACGTGCTGGTCAGCCCGGCCCGCAAGGGCGCCGCCATGGCGCCGTTCTGGCGCGCCGAGGGGCGCAACCGTACCTTCCATCTGTCGAGGCGGATCGGCGAGTTCCTGGAGCGCGCCGAGCGACACCTGGAGCACCGCGGCGGCGAGCAGGAGCTGCGTGGTGCGCTCGTCGAGGAGCACCGCATGGACGGTGCCGCCGCCGACCGTCTGCTCGAGCTGCTGGCTCGCCAGCGTGCGGAGACCGGCTCGGCGCTGCCGCATCGCCACCACCTGCTGGTCGAGAGGCTGGGCCCCCCCGAGGGTCGTCCGGATCGCGAGCAGGCGATCCTCCACTTCGGCTGGGGCGGCCGCGTGCTGCGGCCGTTGGCCCTCGCCCTCAAGGCAGCCTGGCGGGCCGAGCACGGCTGGCCGCTCGAGCTGGAGCACGACAACGACGCCTTCATCGTCGCCCTGCCCCCGGCCTTCGACCCGCTGAGCCTGCTCGAGCTGGTGCGGCCCGACAACGTCGAGAAGCTGCTGGTCGGCGAGCTCGAGCGCAGCGGGTTCTTTGGTGCCCGCTTCCGCGAGAACGCCGGCCGCGCGGTGCTGCTGCCCCGCGCCGGCTTCCGACGGCGGATGCCCTTGTGGCTCAACCGCGAGCGCTCGAAGAAGCTCCTGGCGGCGGTCTCGGGCTATGACGACTTCCCGCTGGTGGTCGAGACCTGGCGCACCTGTCTCGAGGACGAGTTCGATCTGGCCAGCCTCAAGCTGCTCCTGGGCGAGCTCGAGGAGGGCGCCATCCGGGTCTCCGAATGCCGCACCTCGGCGCCCTCGCCGTTGGCCGGCAACCTGATCTGGAAGCAGACCAACCGGCTGATGTACGAGGACGACGTGCCCGAGGGCGAGCGCGCCGGGCTGCGCGGTGACCTGCTGCGCGAGCTGGTCTTCTCCTCCGAGCTGCGGCCGCGCATCCCGGCCGACGTGCTGGATCGCTTCCAGCGCAAGCTCCACCGCACCTGGCCCGGCTACGCGCCGCAGAGCGCTGGCGAGCTGGTCGAGTGGGTCAAGGAACGGCTGGTCATTCCACAGAGCGATTGGCGCGAGCTGATGGCTGCGATAGAGCGCGATGCGGCAGCGAGCCAGAGCGCCGATCCGGAGGGGCGCGAGTTCGAGGGGCAACAACGGGTTGCGGAGCTGGTGGCCGCAGCTGCCGAGCGCCTGGTTCTGGTCGAGCTGCCTCGAGACGACGCTGGCGAGGGCGAGGTGACCCGGCAAGCGGTTGTCGCCATCGAGACCCTGCCCCGGCTGACCGGGGCGCTGGATCTGAGCCGAGACAGCCTTCGGTTGACGTCTCTGCGATCGCCGGGAGCGCCGCTCGCCGACCACGTCGATGCGGTGCTGCAACGGATGCCGGAGGCCACGGAGGAGCCGGTGGCCGCGGACGAGGATCCGCTCGCCGCTTTCGTCGCCGAGTGGCTGCGCTTCTACGGCCCGGTTTCACGCGCCCTGCTCACCGAGACGCTGGGCCTCGGCGACGCGCTCTCCCTCGACCTCCTCGAGACCCTGACCGCCAGCGAAGCCCTGGTCATCGATCGCTTCCGCGCCGGTGACGACGCGCCGCGGGAGATCTGCGACGCCGAGAACCTGGAACGTCTCCTGCGGCTGATGCGGGCCGCCGCACGGCCCGCGTTCGAGCCTCTGCCTGTCGAGCGCCTGCCCCAATTCCTGGCCAGCTGGCAGGGCCTGGCGGCTCCGGCCGACGGCGTCGAGGGCCTACAGGCGGCGCTGGAACGTCTCTTCGGCTTCGCGGCGCCGGCGCGGCTCTGGGAGACCGAGCTCCTGCCGGCCCGGCTCGAGCCCTACTATCCGAGCTGGCTCGACAGCCTGCTCCAGGAGTCCGAGCTGGTCTGGCGCGGCTGCGGCAGGGAGAGGCTGACCTTCGCCTTTCCCGATGACGTCGAGCTCCTGAGTCGGGAGGGCAGCGCCCCCGAGCTGCGCGATGAGATCGGCGCACAGCGGGATGCGTCGACCGATGATGGCGAGACCGTCGCCGCACCGGACCCCGACGCTCTGTTTCCGGATTCCCGCGGCCGCTTCACGCTCGAGGATCTCGCCCGGCACAGCGAGCTCCCGAGCGGCGAGCTGAGCCAGCACCTTTGGCAGCTGGCCTGGGACGGCCGGGTCACCAACCCCGCCTTCGCCGCCGTGCGCCAGGGAATCTTCAGTCGCTTCCGCCCGACGACCGCGCCCGAAGAGCGCTGGGTCTCGGAGCGCCGCCAGCAGCCCCGCCGGGCTGCCCGCCGCCACCGCTTCGACCGTTGGCGCGCCGGCCGTCCCTTTGCCGGCGACTGGTACCGGCTCGACGTCGCCAACGGCGAGGAGGAGCCGCGCGACGCCCTCGACCGCGAGGAGCTGAACAAGGATCGCGTACGCCTGCTGCTGCATCGCTACGGCGTGCTCTTCCGCGAGCTGCTGGAGCGCGAGCTGCCGGCCCTGCGGTGGGGCCCCCTGTTCCGCAGCCTGCGCCTGATGGAGCTCTCCGGCGAAGTTCTGGCCGGCCAGTTCTTCGACGACGTGCCGGGGCTCCAATTCGCTTCCCCGGCCGCTTTCCGGCGGCTCGAGGAGGGTCTGCCCGACGACGCCATCATCTGGATGAGCGCCGCCGACCCGGCCTCTCCCGCGGGCCTCGGCCTCGAAGCTCTCCAGGGCCGCTATCCGGCACGGTTGCCCTCGAACCACCTGGTGTTCCATGGCCCGCGGCTGGTGATGACCTCGGCTCGTCACGGCACCGAGCTGGAGATCCACGTGCCGCCCGAGCACCCGCTGCTCGGTGAGTACCTCGGGGTGCTGAAGCACCTGCTGAGCCGCCAGTTCGACCCGCGGCGCGGGCTGACCATAGAGACCATCAACGGCGAGCCGGCGGCCAGCGGTGGCTTCGCGGTCCGCCTGGTCGAGCTGTTCGAGGCCACCCGCGAGGCGAGCGCTCTCAAGGCCCGACGAAGCTACCGGGCCAGCTGAACGTCAATCCGATGTGATGCCCGCCAAACCCGGCTGGTACTACATCCAATCCGCGGTCATCCCCTATCGTCTGTGCCACGGCAAGACCGAGGTGCTGCTGATCACCAGTGGCCCAGGAGGCTGAGCTCACGCGCCTTCTTCGGGCGGTTGCTCAGCGGTTGCGGCAGCCGTAGCGGCAAGGGCCAGCTTGCTGGCCAGCTCCTCTGCCCAGCTCCTGGCGCGCTGCGAGTCGGTCTTGTCTTCGAGCTTTCCACCGGGCCCCGGGATCTTGCCCGGCAGCGCGTCGCACATTAGCGGGGCGAGCTCGTATTTGCGCAGCAGCGGCGTGAGGAACTTCTCCTTCGACTGTGCAGCGTCGTCGACGGCGATGCCGCTGGAGAGGAAGATCGCCAGTCGCTTCCCGCCGAGCTCCTCGCGCCGCAGAAACTTCCGGCCCTTGCGGTAGACCCTGCCGATCCTGACGCCGGTGCCGACGACCACGTTGTCATACCCGGTCAGGTCCGGTTTACCGCGTTGCTCGAGGTTCACGAGGTCGACCGAGTGCCCGTGGGACCCGAGTACTTCGGCGACGATTTGGGCATACATGCCGCTGGCTCCGCCCTTGCTGAAGTAGGCGACGAGAGTCTTTTCGGGCATTGCGTCCAGGCCTCCTAGAAGCGGTCCTCTGTCGACCGGTGCTCGAGCAGGTCTCCGGGCTGGCAATCCAGCTCCCGGCAGAGCGCCGCTAGGGTCGAGAAGCGGATCGCCCGTGCCTTGTTGGTCTTCAGGATCGACAGGTTGGACAGGGTGATGCCCACCCGTTCCGACAGCTCGGTGAGCGACATCTTGCGCTGTACCAGGAGCAGGTCGAGCTTGACCTCTATGGCCATGGCGGTGCCGGGCGGACCGTCGTCAGACGGTCAGCGCCCGCTCCTCTTCGAGCCCGGTGCCGTGGCGGAAGATGGAGGCCAGGACCAGGAACAGCAGGCCGCCGAGGAGCCAGTCCTTGGAGAAGCGCAGCGCCGGGCTCAGCGTGAGGCCCTCGATGCTCAGCTGCTCCAGCAGATAGCGGCCGAGCTGGTATTCGATCAGCGGCGCGACGAGAGTCACCGTCAGGATGATGAAGCCGATGCGGCGCAGGCGGTGGCTGTTGGCCGGCGCGAACGGCTCTCCGGCCAGGGCGGTCTTCACCACCTGGCGCAGGTTCCAGATCGCCCACAGCGTTGCCAGCAGCGCGATGAGGTGGAACCCCAGCCCGACGAAGTGCAGACGCCAGGAGAAGGTCTCCGTCCGCAGCTCGCCGTAGCCCCAGACCAGCCGGGGGCGATGGAAGCGGGCTCCGCCGGCGTCACCGATCTCCTCGAATTGGAGCGGCATGCGGGGCAATGCCGAGTGCGGCCCGATGGCCACCGCCACCGAGAGGTCCGCCGGGATCGGCTCCTCGAGACTCATCACGATGGGCGCCGCCATCGCCCAGACGAGCAGCACGAGAGTGGCAAGGCCTCCCAGCATCAGCACCACGTCCAGCCAGACCTTGACCGCCCGTGTCGAGCTCCATCTGCGAACCGCCATGAGCCGACCTCCTTTCCGGTGTCTCCGTGGGTCGCCCCTAGTCTACACTGGTCTTTGTTGTTTTTCAATAAATGATTGCCGTTTCACGGCAAACTTTCCGGGCATCTCCAGGTGAAAAGCTGCCACGCGGACGTGTCGAAGCTGCGTCGACTCGGCGCCGGCCGATGGCAGGGCGGGTTCATGGCAAACAGCGCCGGGCGACCCCCAGGGGGCTCCGCCGAGATCGAGCTCGTGGACGGCCGCCTGAGGCGGTTCCTACTGGTCCTTGGACCGTTTGTGAACGTACATCTCGCGGTCGGCGCGCTTCATCAGCTCGTCCAGCGTCTCGTCCGAGGACGGGTCCCAGTCCGCCAGGCCGATGGAGAGCGCGAGGTCGGACGAGGCGCCGGCCTGCTGGTTGTGGGCCTCGACCGCCGCCATCAAGCGGTCGACGGCGGCCGTGGCTGCGAGCGCCGAGGAGCCGCTGAGCAGCACACAGAACTCGTCTCCCGCCAGCCGCGCGGTGATGTCCGAGTCGCGGAAGGTCGCGCTCAGCAGGCTAGCGGTGTGGATCAACGCCCGGTCGCCGGCGTCGTGACCCCTCTCGTCGTTGATCTGCTTCATGCCGTCGAGATCGACGAAGATCAGACAGGCCGGTTTGCCGGCGCGTTTGGCGAACAGCAGGACCTGGCGGGCGACCAGGAGAAAGCCGCGCCGGTTGCGCAGATGGGTGAGGGTGTCGGTGGTCGCCAGCTGGATCGCCGCGACCTCTTTCTCGATCAGGTCCGCCAGATCACGCAGGGTCTCGAGGTCCTCCGGGCCGAGCTCGCGCGGCTTCCGGTCGATGACGCAGAGGGTGCCCAGCTTGTTGCCGTTGGGCGAATCGATGGGCGCGCCGGCGTAGAAGCGGATGCTCGGGTCGGCGGTCACCA
>CALZJC010000039.1 GCA_945787525.1 Thermoanaerobaculia bacterium
CCGACCCCCCCATTCCTTGACCCCCGCCATCTGCTCCATCACCTCCTCCTTGATGTTCCAGGGCAGGATGAGGATCAGCTCGGGGCGGGTCTCGAACAGGCGCTCGGGCGGGTGGATCGGCAGGTGGGTTCCCGGCAGGTAGCAACCCTGCTTGTGTGGGCTGCGGTCCACCACGTAGTCGATGGTCTCGGCGCCGATGCCGCAGTAGTTGAGCAGCGTGTTTCCCTTCGCGGCGGCGCCGTAGGCGGCGATGGCGGCGCCGTCTCGCTTGGCCGCGGCGAGAAACTCGACAAGCCGGCGCCGGGTCTCGCGCACCCGCTCGCCGAACCGCTGGTAGGGCGCCAGGGTGTCCAGGCCGGCCTGCTCTTCGCGGGCCGCCAGCGCCGCCACCGCAGGCGTCACGGCCCTGGCTTCGTCATCGCGCCGACGGCCGTAGATCCGCAGCGAGCCACCGTGGGTCGGCAACTCGTCGACGTCGAACAGCGTCAGCCCATGGTGGGCGAAGATTCGCCGGGTCGTGGCGAAGGAGAGGTACGAGAAGTGCTCGTGGTAGATGGTGTCGAACTGGTTCTCCTCCATCAGCCGCAGCAAGTGGGGGAACTCCATCGTCGCCACGCCGCCGGGCGCCAGCGCCAGCTCGATCCCGGCGACGAAGTCGTTGATGTCGGGCACGTGCGCCAGCACGTTATTGCCCACCAGCAGGTCGGCGCGGCGCCCCTCCGCGGCCAGCCGGCCGGCCGACTCGGTGCCGAAGAACTCCACCAGGGTGGGAATGCCGGCCTCTTCGGCGGCCGCGGCGACGTTGCGCGCCGGTTCCACGCCAAGCACCGGGATGCCGCGCCGCTGGAAGTACTGCAACAGATAGCCGTCGTTGCTGGCGATCTCGACCACCCGGTGCTCGGCGCCCAGCCCGAGCCGGGCGATCATCGCTTCGGCGTAGCGCTCGGCATGGCGCAGCCAGGTTTCTGAATAGGAGGAGAAGTAGGCGTAATCGGTGAAGATCTCGGCCGGTGAGGCGAACTACGGCAGCTGGACCTGGTAGCTTCCGTCACAGACCATGACCTCGAGCGGGTAGGTCGGCTCGTCGGCGGCCAGCTGCTCGACGGTGAGACAGGAGTTGGCCAGCGGCGACGTGCCCAGGTCGGCGAGGACGTGCTTCAGGGCCTGACCGCAGAATCGGCAGTTGGAACGGCTCATGAGCAACGCCCGGGGGGGCTGACCGACCGGGATCGGCGGTCAAGAGAGGCCAGACGCCAGCCTGACCTTCTCACCAATCGTCACGAAACGCCGTATCTGCCTCGATCTGCGGCGTTCCGCTCCGGTCGGGCATCCTCGGCGTGCTTCGAGCACGCTTGCGGTGCCCTCGGTCGCGAGTCTTGCATCTTCAGGCAGCTATGGCGTTTCGCTACGGCGATCGGTGAGAAGGGCAGGCTAGCATGGAAGCCCTGTGCTATTCTGCCGGTCGGATCATGGCTGTCGACCCCGAGTTGCTCGAGATACTGGTCTGCCCGAAGACCAAGGGGTCCCTGGAGGTCGTGGAATTGCCGGAGGCGGTTCGTCAGGGGCTGGTGGAGAAGTACCGGGAGCACTTTCGGGACGAGGAACCGGTGGTCGAGCAGGGACTGTTCTGTGACGATTCCAAGCTGGTCTATCCCATCGTCTCGGACATTCCGATCATGTTGGTCGACGAGGCGCTGCCGGCCGCCGATATCGGACGCTGAGCCTCACCCCCACCCTCGCCCGGTCGGCCTGGAACCGTGGTGACCCGCGACATCCGGCGTCTTCTGGTCCGCTCCGCCGAGGAGAGGGGCCACTGGCTGTACGCCCTGCATCTGCTGACCGTATGGGCGTTGGCGATCTCCAACATCTGCATGGCGCTGGCGGTGCTCGGCGGCCTGGCGCGCGGCTGGCGGACTCCCTGGCGGCGGTTTGCGCCGGTGCTGCGGCCACTGGGTCTCTACGCGCTGTTCGTGCTGGCGGCCGTGGCTGGCTCGTACGACCCGCGGCTGAGCCTGGTGGGCGCCCGCGAGCTGCTGTCGCTCTTGACGCTACCGCTGGCCTTCGTGCTGCTGCGGGATGAGGAGAGGCGGATCCGGCGTCTGGTCGACGCCATGGTGGCGATGGGAGCGCTGCTGGGGGCGTTCGGCCTGGGGCAGCTCCTGCTCGGCTTTGGCGGCCTGTACCAGCGGATCCGCGGACCGTTCTCGCACTGGATGACCTTCGCGGGCGTGCTGGTGGTCTGTCTGCTGCTGGTCGCCGCGCGGCTCGCTCACCGCCCGGGGGATGGCCGCGTCTGGCGCTGGGTGGCGCTGGCGATCATGGCCGCGGCCCTGGTGATGAGTCTGACGCGCAGCGCCTGGGTGGGGCTGTTGCTGGCGCTCGTGGTGCTGCTGGCGCTGCGCGCGCCGCGCTACCTGGCGGCGGTTCCCGCCGCCGGGATGTTGCTGGTGCTGCTGGCGCCGGTGCCGGTGGTCGAGCGCATGACCTCGGTCTTCGACGTGCGTGGAGACTCCAACTACGATCGCCTGTGCATGGCCGAAGCCGGGCTGCTGATGATCAGCGAGAAGCCGCTTTTCGGCCTCGGTCCCGAAATGGTCCGGCAGAGGTATCCGATCTACCATCACCCCAGCGCACCGCGCGGGAGCACGCCGCACCTGCACAACACGTTTCTCCAGATCGGCGCCGAGAACGGGCTGCCGGCGCTGCTCGCCTATCTCTGGCTGATGGGTGGTACGGCGATGCTGGCCTTCAGGCGGTTCCGATCGGAGGGTGGCTGGAGCGGCGGTCGCGCCGATCTGTACGTCGGTGTGGTGCTGGTGCTCCTGGGCTTCAACCTGGCCGGTCTGTTCGAGGACAACTGGGCGGATACCGAAGTCCAGCGGCTGGTGCTGTTCGTGCTGGCCATCCCGCACTGTCTGCCGGCGCTGCCGCCGGCAGGCGAAAGGGCGGAGGCGTGAGCGAGCCGGGCTCCTTCCGTGCCTATCTGGAGGCGGCGCGCGTAGCGGTTGACGGCGAGCTGGACCGCCTGCTGCCGGCGGCCGGCGAGCCACCGGCAAGGCTGCACGAGGCGATGCGTTACGGTCTTTTCGTCGGCGGCAAGAGGCTCAGGCCGGCGCTCTGCCTGCTGGCTGGTGAGCTCTATGGCGGCGACCGCGAGCAGCTGCTGCCGGGCGCGGCGGCGCTGGAGATGATCCACACGTTCAGCCTGATCCACGACGATCTGCCGGCGCTCGACGATGACGACCTGCGCCGCGGTCGGCCGACGGTCCATCGTCGCTACGACGAGGCGACGGCCCTTCTGGTGGGCGACGGTCTGCTCACCCTGGCGTTGACCACCCTGGTCTCCGAGCCGCCGGCGATGGCGGCGGAGCGCCGGCTGAGGGCGACTCGGGTGGTCGGCCGAGCGGTGGGCACCGCGGGCATGATCGGCGGCCAGATGGCGGATCTCGAGGCGGAAAGAAGCTGGCCAAAAGCGGCGCGGGCAGCGCTGGAGTCGATCCATCGGCACAAGACCGGCGCCCTGATCGTCGCCTCGGTACGGATCGGCGGCATCTACGCCGGCGCCGGCGAGGAGGCGGATCGGCTGTTGACTACGCTGGCCGAGCGCCTCGGTCTCATGTTCCAGATCCGCGACGACATTCTGGACGTAGAGGGCAGCGACGAGACGCTCGGCAAGACCGCCGGCAAGGACGCCCGGGCGCACAAGCTGACCTATCCGGCGCTGCTGGGCGTCGACGAGAGCCGTCAGCTGCTCGGGCGCATCGCCGACGAGGCCGGCGAACTGGCCGCCGGGCTGCCCGGTGATGGTGGGGTCGTGGGTTCGCTGATCCGGTTTGTGGCCACTCGCGACCGCTAGCTAGCCGATGGCGCGGGAGAAGGAACGGCTCGACCGGCTGCTGGCGCGGCGCGGCCTTTTCGCCAGCCGCGAGCAGGCGCGCCGGGCGATCATGGCCGGCCGGGTGCGGCTGGCAGGTCGGCCGGCGGACAAGCCGGGCACCCCGGTGCCGGTCGACGCCGAGCTCGACGTCATCGGCCCGCCGCGGCGGTTCGTGTCGCGCGGCGGCGAGAAGCTGGAGCACGCCCTCGACCACTTCGCCATCGAACCGGACGGCTGGGTCTGTATGGACGTCGGCGCGTCGACCGGCGGCTTTACCGATTGCCTGCTGCAGCGCGGCGCGCGGCGCGTCTATGCCATCGACGTCGGCCGGGGCCAACTCGACCAGCGGCTGCGGCAGGATGCCCGGGTCGTCGTCATGGAGGGCGTCAACGCCCGTCACCTCGAGCCGCGAGCCCTGCCCGAGCCGGTGCGGCTGGCTACGGTCGATGTGTCGTTCATCTCACTGGCCAAGTTGGTGCCCGCTTTGCATCCGCTCCTCGAGCCGGGCGGTCTGCTGCTGCCGCTGATCAAACCGCAGTTCGAGGCCGGTCGCCGGGAGGTGGGCAAGGGAGGCGTGGTGCGCGACGACGCGGTGCGCAGGCGGGTGATTCGGGAGGTGGCCGCGAATCTGGCTGCGATCGGCTTCGAGCTCAAGGGTATAGTGGACTCGCCGGTACATGGCGCCAAGGGAAATCGGGAAGCCTTCGCCTGCTTGGAGCGTCCGACTTGAGTAACACCCGCGAGTTCCGGCGCGTCGGCCTGGTCGCCAAGCGGACCAGCCCCGAAGCGTGCAAGGCGGCCACCGAAGTGGCGGACTGGTTGTCGCGGCGGGGCCTCGAAGTGGACTGTGACGAGGCGGTGGTGGGGGCCGGCGGCGTCGACCCGGCGGCGCTTTTCGATCCCGCCGCCGACTACGACCTGGTCGTGGTTCTGGGCGGCGACGGCACCCTGCTGTCCGTTGCCCGTGCCCTCGAGCACGAGGCGCCGATCCTGGGCGTCAACCTGGGGACTCTCGGCTTTCTCACCGAGGTCGGCCGGGCCGAGCTCTATCCGGCCCTGGTCCACCTGCTCGCCGGCGACTATCAGATCGAGGAGCGGGCGCTGCTCGACGTGCGGCTGGAGCGCGCCCGCGGCAGCGGCCAATCCTGGCGAGTGCTCAACGACGCGGTCATCACCAAGAGCGCCCTGGCGCGTATCGTCGAGCTGACCTACCGCATCGACGGCAGACTGCTGGCGGCCTGCCGCTCGGACGGGCTGATCATCTCCACGCCGACCGGCTCGACGGCCTACAACTTGTCGGCCGGCGGGCCGATTCTCGACCCGCAGCTGCCGGTGGTCGTGTTGACGCCGATCTGCCCCCACACGCTGAACCTACGGCCGGTAGTGGTGCCCGACTCGAGCGTCATCGAGGTGACCCTCGAGACGCCCCGCGAGGAGGTCTTTCTGACTCTCGACGGTCAGGAGGGGGCGCCGCTGGATCAGGGGGATCGGGTGTGCGTTCGCCGATCGGAGGCCAGGGTGCGGCTCGTCAAGACGACCGACCGGGGCTTTTTCGATGGCTTGAGGGAAAAGCTCCACTGGGGTGAGTGAGCGGCGCACCAGACGGCACGGTCGCGTCCGGCGCTGGCTCGTGCGGCCCATGTTCTGGGGGTTGGCGCTGGCGGCGCTGCTCGTGCTCGGCTGCTATCTGGTCCTCGACAGCCGCCAACTGCAGGATCGTGTCGCCCGGCTGATCGAGGCGCGCGCCGCCGCCTTGCTCGACCGGCCGGTGTCGATCGCCGGTCTGCGGTTCGAGCTGTTGCCGCTGACCGTCGAGCTGGACGGGCTGGTGGTGGGCGGGCGCACACCCGGGGAGGAGCCGCTGGCCGTGGTGCCGCACGCCGCGGTGGACGCGCGGCTCTTCTGGCGCGACGGGCTGCGGCTCGAACTGGCCTCGGTGAGGCTCGACGAGCCGGTGGTGACCTTCATCTTCGATCCGGGCCAGGGCTCGAACCTGGCCAAGCTGGGCGCCCGCGCGCCGGCCCCAGCGCGGCGCGGCTCGTTCCAGTTCGCCCTGGAGGAGTTGACGATCCACCGCGGCACCCTGGTGATCGACCACCAGCGGTTGCCGCTCGACCTGACAACCCGCGGACTGGCTGGCCGCTTCTGGGGCACTGCCGAGCCGCAGTTCGAGGCGGAGATTCGAGAGCTCGAGGTGACGCTGCCGCGGGCGCGGCCCTATCTGGGTGCGGCGACGCTGCGCGGCCGGCTCGACGGGCGCACGATGGAGATCCTGCAGGGGAGGATCGCCGGGCCCGACGTCACGCTGGCGACGACCGGCAGATTCCGCTTCGGCCGCGATCGTCAGGGAACGCTCGAGGTCGCCGTCGACGCCAGCTCGGAGTTGCTCCGCCAGCTCGGTTACGTGCAGGACCAGCTCGAGGGGGACTTCGACTTCGGTGGCACGGTCTTCTGGGATGCGGAAGCCTGGGAAGTGCAGGGTGCCGTGGCATCGAGCTCGCTGAGAGTCCTCAACTTTCCCTTGCGGCGCATGCAGGGGGTGTTCAACGGCAACCGCCAGCGACTGGATCTGGAGATCCAGCGCGCCGAGTTCGCCGACGGCACCCTGGCGGGAACCGTGGGCGTCGACCTGGAGGCCGGCGAGCCGCCGACGGTGGCGATCGACCTGGATCTCGACAAGGTCGACCTGGAGCAGCTGCTCATCGGCCAGGGCTGGCCCGTCGCCGGCGTCTCCTCCTCGGTCTCTGGACCGTTCAGCTACGGTTTCGGCTGGCGTCAGCCCGATCGGGGCACCGGCTGGGCCGAGCTCGAGGTGACCGGCCGCGAGGACGCCGGCGTGGCTTTCAGCGGCCACGTGCCGCTGCTCATCGAGCGCGGCGTCTTCCAGACCACCGCGACCCGGCTGGTTTCGGCCAGCCAGCGGCTGGAGGCCTCCGGCGCCTACGATCTGGAGGGCCGCCGGGGGCGGTTCGACTTCGGCGTGGCGAGCGACCGCGTCGAACAGCTGCTGCCATTGCTCGACCTCGAGGGCGATCCGGAGGACCTCTGGCGACCGAACGCCGGGCACGGCCAGATCGACGGCGTTTTGGCGGTCGAGCCGTCTCAGACGACCGTCAAGCTGCAGCTGAGTCTCGAGGAAGTGACCGCGCCGGGCGCCGCGGCCGATCATCTGCAGGGCTCGCTCGACATCGGGCGCGGCGGCATCCGCAGCATGCGTCTCGAACTGCTACGGCCCGAGGCCGGCCTCATAGTCACCGGCAGCGTGCCGTTCTCCGAGTCGGACGACGAGGGCGAGTTCGCCTTCGCCATGAACATCGACGCCGCCGGCTGGCCGCTCGAGGAGGCGCGGGATTGGCTGCCGTTCGACCTGCCGGTGACGGGGCCGGCCTTCGGTGATCTGCGGCTCCAGGGCTCGCCGGAGGATCCACGGGGCTCGGCTCGCCTGACAGTGCGCCCCGGCAGGCTGTTCGAGGTGCCGGCCGAGGAGATGAGCGCCGCCCCCCGCTTCGACCCCGAGGCGGCTCATTTCGACGCGTTGGAGATCAAGTCCCCGGCCGGCGTGGTGCTGGCAGCCGGCCGTTGGGATCGGCCGAGCGACCGGCTGTCGCTCGAGATCGAGTCGGAGAGAATGGACCTGGCACGCCGGCCCTTTGCCGCCTGGTGGAGCGCCGACCTGGGCGGCAGGTTGGAGTTTGCCGCTACGGTAGGCGGCACGCTGGCGACGCCGGAGATCACCGGGCGGCTCGAAGCGCACGAGCTGATGCTCGGTGACAGGGTTCTCGGCGATGGCGGCGTTGCCGGTCTCGAGCTGAGCTGGCGCGAGGGCCGGGTGGCGGCCCTGGGCTCGATTCTCGGGCTGGTGGAGGTGAACGGCGGCGGCCGACTGGACGACCAGGCGCTGGATCTGGATCTGGCGGTGGAGGCGCCCGACCTGCCGTCATTGGCGCGACTCTTCGGCTTCTTCCCGGCCCTCGAGTTCGGCGGCTCGGGCGCCGGCGAGCTGCGGCTGACCGGCCGACCGGGGGTCGAGGAGCCCTGGAGCACGGGTCTGCGGCTCGACCGGCTGGACCTGGCTTACGGCGGCCATTCGCTGAGCTCGGCCAGGCCTGTCGAGCTCATCCTGACGCCCGACAAGGTCGTCGTGGAGTCCCTCTACCTGGTCGAGGCGGCGACCGGCAACGATGTCT
The DNA here is from genome assembly GCA_945787525.1 of Thermoanaerobaculia bacterium. GTDB lineage: Bacteria > Acidobacteriota > Thermoanaerobaculia > Multivoradales > JAHEKO01 > CALZJC01. Next base: position 8,065 of record CALZJC010000039.1, read on the forward strand.
ATCTGACCGGCGACATCGGCCTCGGCGAGGGCGCCCCGGTGGACCTGCGGATACAGAGCAGCGTCGACACGGCCCTGGTGGCGCCTCTGCTGCCGGAGTTCGATCTCAGTGGCGGTCGCTTCGACCTGTTGGCGGTGATTGGTGGCGAGCTGTCGGCGATGCGCATCAACGGGCAGGGCGAGGTGACCGGAGCGCGGGTGGTGCTGGGCGATCTGCCGCCGCTCGAGTCCACCCGGGGCCTGCTGCTGTTCTATCCCAATCAGGTGGTGCTCGACAGCGTGCGCGGCGAGTTTGGCGGCGGTGAGTTGAGGATCGGCGGTACCGTCGGCCTGTCGCCGACCGGCGAAGAGCTGGACTACGCGCTACAGATCCAGGCGGAGCGGGTCACTCTGCGCTATCCGGAGGGCTGGGAGCTACGCGGTGATGCCGAGCTGAGCGTGGTCTCGGTCGAACAGGGACGGCAGCTGCGTGGTGCGGTGAGGCTGGATCGGGCGCTCTACCTGCGCCGGGTCGAAGTCGGGCTGACCCAGCTTCTCCAGGCTGTCTTCCAGCGCCGCCGTCTGGAGGTGGAGTCGACCGACGAGGAGCTCGCGTCGACCCTGCTCAACCTGGCGATCAGAGGCCCCGACGCCCTCAGGGTGCGCAACAACGTGGCCAACCTGAGAGGCGATCTCGACCTGGCGCTGCGCGGCTCGCTGGCCGTGCCGGTGCTCTTCGGCCGCCTCGAGCTGGAGGCGGGAGGCACGATCCAGATCGGCGGCAGCGACTACACGGTCGAGCGCGGCTCGCTCACCTTCGCCAACCCCTACCGCATGGAGCCGGTGATCGACCTGGCGGCGAAGACCCGCCGGCGCGACTACGATCTATCGCTCAACCTGTCCGGCACTCCGGAACGGCTCAACGCCAGTCTGGCCTCCGACCCGCCGCTCGCCGACCTCGATGTTCTCGGCCTGCTCGCCACCGGTGAGCCGGTGGCGATCCAGGGCCCAGCGCAGGGGGCGGAGGCGTTCTTGTACGGCCAGGCCGCGTCGCTCGTCACCGAGCGCGTCAACCGGCTGTTCGATCTCGACCGCTTTCGTATCGATCCGTTGACCGGCTCGAGCGGCAGCCTCTCCTCGGCTCGAGTCACCCTGGGCAAGCAGCTGTCGCGCGATGTGCTGGCCACCTATTCGTACGATCCGTCGCTCACCGAGCAGCAGATCCTGCAGCTCGAGTGGAGCGTCGCGCGGGGTCTGACGCTGGTGGCGACGCAGAACGGCGACGGCACCTATGCCGTCGACGCACGCTGGGAGAAGAGCTTTTGAGCCGCCGGCTGTGCCTGGCCGTATGGTGGCTCGCGGCACCGCTGGCGGCGGCGGAGGTGCCGCTGGTCGCGGCGGTCGAGCTGCGCAGCGATGCGCCGTTGGCGCGCACCGCGGAGCTGTTCGAGCTGATCGCCGTCGAGCCGGGCGGCAGCCTGGATCCCTCGTCCGTGGCGCGAACGCTGCGCAACCTGCACTCGTACGGCTCCAGCGGCGAGATCGTCGCCTTTACCGAGCCGCGGCCGGGTGGAGTGGCGGTGGTCTTCGGCATGTGGGCGCGAATCGAGGTGCGGGAGGTCCAGGTCGTTGGCGACCTGGGCTTGCGACGAGCGCGGCTCCTGGCGGCGCTGCCGCAGCGCCCGGAGCAGCCCCTCAGCGAGTCCAAGGTGATCAGGGGGGTCTGGGCGCTGCAGGATCTCTACTACACCTCCGGCTACAGGGAGAGGGTGGTACGGGTAGCCGTGTCGACGGACCGACACCGCAAGCAGGCGGTGGTCACCTATCACGTAGAGGCCGGTGAGCGGGCCCGGGTTGGCGAGGTCACCTTCGCCGGCCAGCTCGGGCCGTTTACCGTCGCCGGTCTACGCGCCCCGCTGCGCAGCGAGCCCGGTGCTCACCATCACGAGGTGACGGCCAGCAATGACGTCGAACGTCTCGAGGATTGGCTGATCGGACGCGGCTACCGCAGCGCTGCGGTCGACCCGGCCAAGGACAGCTACGACGCGGCGACGAATCGGCTCGATCTCGAGTTCCCGGTTCGGGTCGGACCGCGCTTCAAGATCGAGGCCCCCGGGCTGGATCTGAAGAAGCTCAGGCGCAAGGGACTCCTGCCGTTCCTGGAGATCGAGCGGTTCGACAGCACGCTGCTCGTCCAGAGCCGCGCAGCGCTGCGGAGCCATTTCCAGAAGCGCGGTCATTACGACGTGCTGGTCTGGCTGGAGCAGGAGCAGACCGCCGAGGAGGTCGTCGTTCGCCTGACGATCGAACGTGGGCCGCTCTCCGAGCTCACCGCGGTGCGCTTTGCAGGCAACCATACCTTCGCCGACGATCGGCTGGCCGCTCTCATGGAGACTTCGGTCGCTCGCCGGCTGGGCAGCGGCGGCCGGCTGGTGGACGAGATCCTGGACGCTGACCTGGCCAACATACGCTCTTTCTACGCCCTGCAGGGCTTTGGCAAGGCCGAGGTGGGGCCGGCGGTGGTCGCGCGCCGGGGATCGCGTCTCGAGATCGTCGTGCCGATCGTCGAAGGGCCGCGGCAGCGCGTCGTCAACCTGGCGTTCGAAGGCTGTGAGCGTCTGGCGCCGACGGTGCTGGTCGACGGTCTGGCGCTGCGCGGTGCCGGCCCCTACCACCCGCGGCTGCTGGAACAGAGCCTGGCGCAGATTCGTGCCCGCTACGAGGCGGCGGGCATGCGCGCCTCCCAGGTCACCGCCGACCTGATCTGGAACGACGAGCGCAGCCTGGTCGACGTGGTCTTCAAGATCTTCGAGGGGCCGCGCAACGAGGTCGATCGAGTCATCGTCCGGGGACAGCAGCGCACCCTTCCGGGCGTCATCCGCCGCGCCGCGAACCTCGGCTCCGACAAGCCCCTGAGTGCCGAACGGCTGCTCGAGGCGCAGCGCCGGCTGTACCAGCTGGGTGTCTTCTCGCGGGTCGACGTCAAGCTGGCGCCCGGCACGCCATTCGGCGCCGGGCGCGACGTGATCGTGCGAGTGGAGGAGGGCGCCAAGCGCAACGTCACCTACGGCGTCGGCTACGACTCGGAGGACGGTGTGCGCGGCCTGCTGGGGGTCGGCCATCGCAACCTCCTCGGCCGCGCCATCGCCGGTCGGTTCGATGTCCGCGCCAGTCAGCGTGAGACCCAGATCCGTGCCCTGGTGCGGCAGCCGTTCCTCGGCCGCTCGCGTTGGCCGGTGAGCTACTCGCTGTTCCGCATCGAAGAGAGCCGGGATAGCTTCGACTCCAAGCGGCGCGGCGCTCAGGTCGAGGCGCAGCGGTTGGCTGGCTCAGATCGATACGGCCTGTTGCTGAGCTATCGAGAGGTGCGGGTGGAGGACCCGGACGAGGCGCTGCAGAGCCTCGAGATCGAGCCCAAGCTGCAGGAGGCGGAGATCTTCAGCCTCGGCCCGAGCCTGTTCTTCGATCGCCGCGACGACCCGTTCAACCCGCGCCGCGGCTGGAGCACGAACCTGGTATTCGAGGCGGCGCAGCCGCTGGCGAATGCCGACACCGAGTTCCTCAAGCTGTTCGGTCAGCAGACCTTCCATCTCGACCTGCGCAACCTGGGCGTGCTCGCCGCCAGCTTCCGGCTGGGGGCGATCGAGCCCGGTGGCGGCAACGCCCTCGACCCGACGGTGGAGGGTCTGCTGTCGGCCGCCGTCCCCATCTCGGAGCGCTTCTTTGCCGGTGGCCGCGCGTCGCACCGGGCCTACCGCCGGGACCGCCTGGGCATCGTCGGCGAGAGCCTGCTGCCGTTCGTCGATCCCGACGATCCCGACGCCGTGGAACGGCTGGTGGCAGTGGGTGGCACCGGCCTGGCGCTGCTCAACGTCGACTATCGCTTCCCGATCACCGGCCCCTTTGGTGGCGTCGCCTTCGTCGACCTGGGCAACGTCTGGGCCGATTGGCGAGACATCGACCCGAATGACGTCAAGGTGGGCGCCGGCGTCGGGCTGCGCTATCTGTCGCCGCTGGGACCGATCCGGCTCGAGATCGGGTGGAAGATGGACCGGGAGCCGGAGGAGGCTTCGTGGGTGGCGACGTTCAGCGTGGGCAACCCGTTCTGAGGTAGGCGGCGCCTCCAGCGTCAACGCGAAGGGGCCGGCCGGCTTGGAGGTGTGGGGTAGGTTTTCCTCCGGACGGCTCGGGCGGTTCCTGGTTTGGCAGGGCGGCCCTCGCCTCAGCACTCCTCACGCCGGATCGGCGGTGGACTCCGAGCTCGCCTGCCATGCGTTCGTCGCGATGCCTACGGAAGAACCTACCCCACCCCTCTGACGCCGGCCTCCTCTGGTGGCTACTTGACCAGCGGGGCTTGCCAATCATGCCGGCCGCCGGTGGGGTTGCGCGGGTCTGCCGCTCGCGCGGCGCCAGTCCTGGGAGACCTGGCGGCGTATTGCGGTACGCGGGGCGCTGTGTTAGCTTGAATTTGGCACACGGAGGGTCGTCGAGGTGCGGCCTCCGGGTGCCATTTCCAATTCAACAATAAGGGTTTTTGATCATGGGTGATTCACCGATTCGCGCCCACGGCGGCGCTTTGACCGAGCTGATGCTGTCCGCGGAGGCGGCCGCCGAGGCGCGGGAGGTGTCGCGCGATTGGCCGTCCTGGGACCTGACGCCGCGGCAGCTGTGCGATCTCGAGCTGATCCTCAACGGCGGCTTTTCGCCGTTGACCGGTTTCATGGGCCGGGCCGACTTCGACTCGGTCTGCGAGCGCATGCGGTTGGCGAGCGGCGAGCTGTGGCCGATTCCCGTCACCCTGGACGTGACCGAGGAGATGGCCGACAGCGTGCAGGCGGGCGACCGTGTCGCGCTGCGCGATCCCGAGGGCGTGATGCTGGCGGTCCTCACCGTCGAGGACACGTGGCCGATCGATCGCCAGGCCAAGGCGCAGGCGGTGTACGGCACCACCGACCGCACCCATGCCGGCGTGGCGCATCTCTACGAGCGCACCAACAACGTCGCCATCGGCGGCAGCGTGGCCGGGGTGCAGCTGCCGCTGCACTACGACTTCGTGCGCCTGCGCAACAGCCCGCGCGAGGTGCGCGCGCGGTTCGAGAAGCTGGGCTGGCGCAAGGTCGTCGCCTTCCAGACCCGCAATCCGATGCACCGCGCCCACTTCGAGCTCACCCTACGGGCGGCGCGCGAGCTGGAGGCGAACCTGCTGATCCACCCGGTGGTCGGCATGACCAAGCCCGGCGACGTCGACCACTACACCCGGGTGCGCTGCTACCAGCGGGTGCTGCAACGCTACCCCCACAACACCGCGATGCTGTCGCTGCTGCCGCTGGCGATGCGCATGGGCGGGCCGCGTGAGGCGCTGCTGCACGCCATCATCCGCAAGAACTACGGCTGCAGCCACTTCATCGTCGGCCGTGACCACGCCGGGCCGGGCAACGACGCGTCGGGCAAGCCGTTCTACGGCCCCTACGAGGCCCAGGAGCTGCTGCGCGAGCATCAGGAGGAGCTGGGCATCGAGATGGTGCCGTTCCAGATGGTCGCCTACGTCGAGGATCTCGACGCCTACCGGCCGCTCGACGAGGTGGAGGAGGGGGCGCGGGTGCTGACGCTGTCGGGCACCGAGCTGCGTGACCGGCTGGCCGATGGCCGCGAGATCCCCGAGTGGTTCACCTTCCCCGAGGTCGCGACCGAGCTGCGCCGCACCCACCCTCCGCGGCAGCGCCAGGGCTTCACGGTCTTTTTCACCGGTCTGTCCGGATCGGGCAAGTCGACGGTGGCCAACGTGCTGATGGTCAAGCTGCTCGAGATGGGCGGCCGGCCGGTGACGCTGCTCGATGGGGACATCGTGCGCAAGAACCTCTCCTCCGAGCTCGGCTTCTCGAAGGAGCACCGCGACTTGAACATCACCCGCATCGGCTACGTCGCCTCCGAGATCACCAAGAACGGCGGCATCGCCCTGTGCGCCCCGATCGCTCCTTATGACTCCGTGCGCAAGCGTGTGCGCTCGGCGGTGGAGCCCGGCGGCGGCTTCGAGCTGGTGCACATCGCCACGCCGCTCGAGGTCTGCGAGACGCGCGATCGCAAGGGCCTCTACGCCAAGGCCCGGGCCGGCGTCATCAAGGAGTTCACCGGCATCTCCGATCCCTACGAGGAGCCGGCCGACGCCGACATCGTCATCGACACCACCGACCTGTCGCCCGACGAGGC